>NZ_JBZAYE010000694.1:0-3603 GCF_058244205.1 Variovorax sp. 20P10.2.4 | reverse complement strand
TGCGGCGGCTGGAACACCGGGCATTCGCGCGGCCTCGTGACGGGCGCACCGGCCGTGGGGAATCCGTCGCGCCAGCCGGCGGCCAGCGCTGTGTTGTCTTGCGTCATGAGAAGAGAAGAGAAAAAGGGTGGGTTGCGGATTCAGTCAATCGCCGAGCACGCCCATCACCCGCCGTTCCAGCAGGTCGCTGGCGCGGCTCAGGTGCAGCCGCATGCCTTCGGCGGCGCGGGCCAGGTCGCCGTCCTCGACCGCGTCGAGGATCTCGAGGTGTTCGCGGCAGGACTTGTGCAGCAGGTCGACGTTCACGAGCGGATAGTCCGAGAGGTCCGACATGCGGCGCAGCCGGTTCTGCTGCTGCACGGTGTCGAGCACGAAGCGGTTGCCCGAGAAGCTGGCCAGCAGCTCGTGGAACTGCGCGTTGGCCTCGAAGAAATCCATCCAGTTGTAGCGCGCGGCCTGGGCCAGCAGGCTCTGCTGGCGCTCGCGGCAGGCCAGCAGCCGCTCATGGTCGATGCGGAAGCCCGGCTCGCGCAGCGCGGCGCACTCCACGATCAGGCGAAAGCGATAGCTCTCGCGCTCGCTCTCGACCGAGTCGAGGGTCTCGGTGAACTCCCAGCGCTGGTAGTGGCGCCCGCGCAGCACGCCGTCCTGCAGCAAGGTGGTCAGCACGGTGCGCAGCAGGGGCCGCGGCGCGTCATAGGCCTGCGCCAGCTCGAGCTCGTTGACGCGCGTCGGCAGCTTGCCCGCGAGGCGGTCGCGCAGCAGCCGGTAATAGAGGGTCTTCTCCTCGTCCTCGGGCATCTCGCGCCGCGCGCGGCCCAGCGCCTCGCGGTCGGCCACCAGCGTGTAGCCGCGGTTGGGCACGTGGGCCAGCAAGGCGCGCTCGTGCAGGAAGCGCAGCGCGGCGCGCACCGGCGTGCGCGAGATGCCGAGCCGGCTCGCGAGGTCGGCCTCGGTCATGTGCCGGCCGTTCTCGTAGCCGCCGGCCAGGGCCTGGTCGAGGATGTAGCGGCTCACGCGCTGCGCGAGCGGCGCGATCGGCGGCGCCGGGGGCATGTCCATCTGTGCTTCGGCCATCCAAGGTTCTCCGGGGAGGAATCGCGGGATCGGCGCCGATCATCGCGCCGACTTTGTATTTTTGACCGCAAAAAACCATGTACATCTTGCGACAAAAATACAATCCACGCTCCAAGATCGGCCCACGACGACCCGAGCGCCGGGTCGCGTCCCAACGGAGAAAACCCTCGTGGCCGCAGCCGACACCCTTTCGACCCCCGACGCCACCGCGGCGTCGCCCGCCCTGCCCGCGTCCCTCGACGCGTTCTGGATGCCCTTCACCCCCAACCGCAAGTTCAAGCAATCGCCGCGCCTGATCGTCGGCAGCGAAGGCCTCTACTACGAGCTCGCCGATGGCCGCCGCGTGCTCGACGCCATCGCCGGCCTGTGGTGCGTGAACGCCGGCCACCGCAACCCGCGCATCAGCGCCGCGCTGAAGGCGCAGATCGACGTGCTCGACTACGCCTCGAACTTCCAGATCGGCCACCCGGCCGCCTTCACGCTGGCCGAGCGGCTCGCCGGGATGGCGCCCGAGGGCATGAACCACGTGTTCTTCACCAACTCGGGCTCCGAGTCGGTCGACACCGCGCTGAAGATCGCGGTGGCCTACCACCGCGCGCGCGGCGAGGCCGGCCGCTACCGGCTGATCGGCCGCGAGCGCGCCTACCACGGCGTGGGCTTCGGCGGCATCTCGGTCGGCGGCATCGGCCGCCAGCGCAGCACCTTCGGGCCGCTGCTCAACGGCGTGGACCATCTGCCGCACACGCACGACCTGGCGCGCAACGCCTTCTCGCGCGGCGAGCCGCCGCACGGCCTCGACAAGGCCGACGCGCTCGAGGCGCTGATCTCGCTGCACGACGCATCGACCGTGGCCGCCGTTATCGTCGAGCCGGTGGCCGGCTCCACCGGCGTGCTGCCGCCACCGCGCGGCTACCTGAAGCGCCTGCGCGAGATCTGCGACCGGCACGGCGTGCTGCTGATCTTCGACGAGGTCATCACCGGCTTCGGCCGCCTGGGCACCCACTTCGCGGCCGACCTGTTCGGCGTCAAGCCCGACCTCATCACCACCGCCAAGGGCCTGACCAACGGCGCGGTGCCGATGGGCGCGGTGCTGATGCGCGACGCGGTGCACGACGCCTTCATGCAGGGCAGCGTGAGCGCGGTCGAACTCTCGCACGGCTACACCTACTCGGGCCATCCGCTGGCCTGCGCGGCCGCCATGGCCACGCTCGACGCCTACGTGCACGACGGCCTGATCGCCCAGGCCGCGGCGCTGTCGCCCTATTTCGAGGAAGGCCTGCATGCGCTGCGCGGCCTGCCCGGCGTGATCGACGTGCGCAACGTCGGCCTGCTGGCCGGCATCGAGCTGCAGCCCTGGGCCGCGGGCGCGGGCACGCACGCCCAGGCCGTGGCGCAGCACTGCCTCGACGCCGGCGTGCTGGTGCGCTCGGTCGGCGACACGATCGCGCTGTCGCCGCCGTTCACGCTCGAGCGCCGGCACGTCGACCAGATCGTCGACAGCCTGCGCCAGGCCATCGCCCAGACCGCCCAGCCCACCGACACGCCCGCCTGAATTCCCGAGGACCGCACCCCATGGACATCGAATCCTTCCCCCTCTACGACATCGAGGGCGACGCCGCCCAGTGCGGCCGCCAGTACGGCCGCGCGGCCGGCGACCGCATCGACCTGAGCCTGCGCACCTACCGCGCCGCCTTCGAGCGCGTGGGCCTGAACTGGGAACGCACGCGCGCGCTGGCGCGCCGCTTCATGCCGCTGGTCGAGGCCTTCGACGCCGGCATGCTGCGCGAGATCGAGGGCGTGGCCGAGGGCGCGGGCGTGCCGGCCGAGGACATCGTGGCGCTCAACGCGCGCAGCGAGATGCTCTATGCCTTCCAGCAGCTCGAGGCCACCGAGCCGCCCGATGGCTGCACCGGCGTGGTCGTCATGCCCTCGGCCGCGCGCGACGGCAGGCTGATCCACGCGCAGAACTGGGACTGGCGCGTCGAGAGCCTCGAGCTCGGCGTGGTGCTGCGCATCCAGCCGGCCCAGGGCCCGGCCATCCTGACCTTCGCCGAGGCGGGCACGCTGGCGCGCGCCGGGCTCAACAGCGCGGGCATCGCGGTCACCGGCAACTTCATCAAGGCCGACAGCGACGGCCGCCAGCAGGGCGTGCCGCTGGCACTGATCCGCCGCGGCATCCTGCAGTCCGAGCTCTACGCCAATGCGCTCGGCGTGGTCTGCCGCAGCGCGCGCTCGATCTCCAACAACATGATCCTGACCCATGCCGAGGGCGAGGCCGTGAGCCTGGAGACCTGCCCCGAGCAGGTGTTCTGGCAGCAGCCCGAGGACGGCGTGCTGGTGCATGCCAACCACTTCAAGACGCCGGCCGCGCTGGCGCGCGTGGTCGACCGCAGCCTCGAGACCACGCCCGATTCGCTCTACCGCGACCGCCGCGTGACCGAGGCCCTGCGCAAGCGCGCCGGCGACCTCACCGAGCAGGACGTGCTCGACGCGCTGCAGGACCGCTTCGGCGCGCCGCGCGCGGTC
>NZ_JBZAYE010000693.1:0-3604 GCF_058244205.1 Variovorax sp. 20P10.2.4 | reverse complement strand
GTCTTCCTCGCGGTCTTGGCCGCGGCCTTCTTCGCCGGTGCCTTCTTGGCGGGCGCCGTCTTCGCGGCGGCCTTCTTCGCCGCCGTCTTCTTCGCGGGCACTGTGCGCGCGGCCGGCGCCACGCCGTGGTGCGCGAGGTCCATGAAGCTGTCGTAGATGCCGACCGTCTCCTCGCCCGTCTTGCCCTGCTGGCCGATGCCGCAGACGCGGCAGCCCTTCTCGCGCAGCCGGATCACCAGCGGCGCGAAGTCGGAATCGGAGGACACCAGCACCACCACGTCGGGCCGCTCGGCGATCGCGAGGTCGATCGCATCGACCGACAGCGCGATGTCGGTGCTGTTCTTGCCGGCCGAGAGATTGACCATCGGCCGCACCGACAGCCGCTTGAACAGCGCCTGCCGGTTCACGGCCATCTCGGCATTGCAGTAGGCGCGGCGCACGTGGATGGCGCCGTACTCGTCCATCGTGCGCTGCACGGCCTGCTCGATCACATCGGCCGAGACGTTGTCGGCGTCGATCAGCAGCATCACACGACGCATTGGCTCTCCCCCAGGCTACGCGCACTTCGTGTCGCTTCGCCACCCCCCTCACCGGGGGCAACACCAACGGCCCGGCAAAGCCGGTTCCGTGGTGTTTCTGGACAGGATCGCGCCAACTGATCGAGTGATGGAGCTCTCATGAAAGTTTCCAGTTCAGGGTTTCGCCGCCGCGCAGCGGCTTGAGCGTGGCGTCGCCGTAGGGCACGGTCTCGGGCACGGTCCAGCTCTCGCGCTTCAGCGTGACGCTGTCGGCATGGCGCGGCAGGCCGTAGAAGTCGGGGCCGTGGAAGCTCGCGAAGCCCTCGAGCTTGTCGAGCGCGTTGGCGTTGTCGAAGGCCTCGGCATAGAGCTCGATGGCGGTCAGCGCGGTGTAGCAGCCGGCGCAGCCCAGCGCGTGCTCCTTCAGGTGCGCCGGGTGCGGCGCGCTGTCGGTGCCGAGGAAGAAGCGGTCGCTGCCGCTGGTGGCGGCTTCGACCAGCGCCACGCGGTGCGTCTCGCGCTTGAGCACCGGCAGGCAGTAGTAGTGCGGGCGGATGCCGCCGGTGAAGATGGCGTTGCGGTTGTACAGCAGGTGGTGCGCGGTGATGGTGGCGGCCGTGAAGCGGTCGGCGTCGCGCACGTAGTCGGCGCCCTCCTTCGTGGTCAGGTGCTCGAACACCACCTTGAGCTCGGGGAAGTCGCGGCGCAGCGGAATCATCACGCGGTCGACGAACACGGCCTCGCGGTCGAACAGGTCGATCGCGGGATCGGTGACCTCGCCGTGCACCAGCAGCAAGAGGCCGTGCTTCTGCATCGCCTCGAGCGTCTTGTAGGTCTTGCGGATGTCGGTCACGCCGGCATCGCTGTTGGTGGTGGCGCCGGCCGGGTAGAGCTTGAGCGCGCGCACGCCGGCCTCGGCGGCCAGCGCGATCTCCTCGGGCGGCAGCTTGTCGGTCAGGTAGAGCGACATCACGGGCTCGAAGGCGCTGCCCGCGGGCACGGCGGCGCGGATGCGGTCGCGGTAGGCCACGGCCTGGGCGGCGGTGGTCACGGGCGGACGCAGGTTCGGCATGATCAGCGCGCGGCCGAACTGGCGCGCGCTGTGGGGCACGACGGCTTCGAGGGCGGCGCCATCGCGCACGTGCAGGTGCCAGTCGTCGGGGCGGGTGATCGTGAGGGTGTCAGTCATGGCGCGGCGATTGTCGCACCCGCCCCCACGGTGGCCGCCGGGCATGACTTTGGGCACTTACGGCGACGCGGGGCTGCCGCCTAGGATGCGGCGATGAGCCGCTCGGTCCGCGAAACCGGGACGGAGGAACCACCTCGCGGGGAGAGACAGGCCGATGAACGACACGACGCCGGGACCGCTGGCGCAGGACGGCACGCTCGCGCTGCGCGTGCTGCGCGAGCACCTGGCCTCGGTCTACGCCGGCCACACCACGGCGATCGCGGCGCACGGCGTCTTCGCGCTCGCGATCGGCGTGTTCGGCTACTTCAACGTGCTGCCCGGGCACCGCGCGCTGGTGCTGGGCATTGTCACGACCATCGTGTTGATGGACCTGTACGTGCTGCTGTCGAAGCGCTGGACGCCCGCGGTGCCGCTGGCCGACAGCCCGCGCTGGGCGCGCCGCTACACCATCCACGTCACGCTGGTCAGCGCGATGACGGCGCCGTGCAGCCTGTTCCTGGTGGCGCTGCAGAGCCCCGCGATGACCACCTTCGTGACGGTCGTGATCATGGGCAGCTGGACCCGCGCGGTGCAGGCGCGCTGGCCGCTCAAGGGCGCGATGTTCGGCTACGGCATCCCGATGATGAGCGGGCTGATCGTCGCGCTGGCCTGGTACGGCAGCATGCTGAACTGGTTCCTCGCCGGCTTCGCGCTGCTCAACCTGGTGCTCACGCTGCGCGAGGGCGTGAAGCAGAACGAGCGCCTGACGGCCTCGCTGATGCTGCAGTTCGAGAACGAGGCGCTGGCCGCCCAACTTCGCGAGCAGGTCGCGGCCACCGAGCGCGCGAGCGCCGAGAAGACCCGCTTCCTGGCCGCCGCCAGCCACGACCTGCGCCAGCCCATGCATGCGATCGCGCTGTTCGGCGCGGCGCTGGGCAGCACGCTGCGCCGGCGGCCCGAGCTCCAGAACGTGGAGCGGCTGATGCGCGCGGTCGACGCGCTGGGCGCCTCGCTCGACACCATGCTCGACATCTCGCGCCTCGACGCGGGCGTGGTCCAGGCGGCGCCGCGCGCGCTGTCGCTCGATGCCCTGCTGATCCCGCTGCACCACACCTTCTCGGCGCAGGCCGAGCGCAAGCGGCTGCAGCTGCGCGTGCGCGCCAGCGGCCTGTGGATCCACAGCGATCCGCAGCTGCTCTACCGCATGCTGTCGAACCTGGTCGACAACGCGCTCAAGTACACGACGCAGGGCGGCGTCACGGTGATCGCGCGCCCGCGCGGCGACCAGGCGTGGATCGAGGTGCGCGACACCGGCATCGGCATCGCGCCCGAACAGCGCGACCGCATCTTCGAGGAGTTCTACCAGGTCGACAACCTCGGGCGCGACCGCTCGCGCGGCCTGGGCATCGGCCTGTCGATCGTGCAGCGGCTCTCGCGCCTGCTCGGCCATCGCATCGAGCTGCGCTCGCACATCGGGCGCGGCACGCGCTTTCGGGTCGTGCTGCCGCTGGCCGAAGCCTCGGAAGCCTCGGCGGGCGCCTTCAGTCCGCTCGACCTCGAGCTGCCGGTGCGCCAGCGCTTCGAGGTGCCGGCGTTGCGCGGCCGCGTGCTGCTGATCGACGACGAGGAGGAGATCCGCAAGGCCATGACCGAGCTCATGAGCGCCTACGGCATCGAGGTCGCGGCGGTGGCGGACGAGGCCGAGGCGGTGGCGCTGCTGACCGGGCCCGGCGCGCAGGAGCCGCCGGTCGCGCTGCTGCTGTGCGACTACCGGCTGTCGAGCGGCGTCGACGGGCTCGAGCTCGGCCTGCGCTTGCGCGAACGCTTCCGGCTCGACGCGCCGATGCTGCTGATCACCGGCGAGACCGCGCCCGAGCGGCTGCAGCGCGTGCGCGCCTCGGGCGTGCCGGTGCTGTTC
>NZ_JBZAYE010000692.1:0-3609 GCF_058244205.1 Variovorax sp. 20P10.2.4 | reverse complement strand
AGGGCGCGGTGGGGGAATGGCGGGGAGAGGTGCATCGCGGGCTCCTTCGTGGCGTTCGGTGGCCACGATCTTCCCGCGCGCGTGCCGGCGCGTCGAACTGGAATTTCCGCAGCCGGCCTATGGCGCAGGCTGAGGGCGCTAGCTTAGAACTGGTTCTGGATGTTCTTGTAGCCTTGCACCAGCGCGTTGTTGGTGCGCACCACGTCTTCCGAGAACTCGCTCGCATCCACCGAGACGGTCGGCCGTCCGTCCAGAGCGGTCTCGGGGCCGATGCGCTCGGTGGAGCGCACGTAGAAGTTCGGCGGCAGCTCGCAGCCGTCGACCACCGCGTTGTAGCGCACCACGCTGCCGTCGCCGACGACGCAGTTGAACAGCACGCTGTTGAAGCCGATGAACACGCCGCGACCCACCCGGCACGGGCCGTGGACGATGGCGCGGTGCGCGATCGAGGTGCGCTCGCCGATCGTGACCGGCGCGCCCGACTTGGAATGGATCACCACGCCGTCCTGGATGTTCGAGTGCGCGCCGATGACGATCGGGGCTATGTGGCCGTTCGCGTCGGTCTCGTCGGCGCGGATCACGGCATAGGGGCCGATGAACACGTTCTCCTCCACCACGACCAGGCCGCAGAGGATCGCGGTCGGGTCGACGAAGGCGCTCGGGTGGATCTGCGGCAGGTCGCCGCGCGGGTTCTTGCGGATCATGGGGAGTCTCGTCTCTGGTCGATGAACTGGGGTCGACCCGATAATGCCACAGGGATGCGTTAGTGACGGCCGGCGCTCAGGGCGCCTCGCCCGCCTTCGCGTTCGCCCTGGCCTGCGCCTTGAGCGCCCGCGCCGCGGTGCGCTTGCCGCGCGCGCGGATGTTCAGCGCCTCGACCGCGAGCGAGAAGGCCATCGCCGCGTAGATGTAGCCCTTGGGCACGTGCTTGTCGAAGGCCTCGGCCGTGAGCACCATGCCCACCATCACGAGGAAGGCCAGCGCCAGCACCTTGACCGAGGGGTGCTTGTCGACGAAGTCGCCGATCGGCTTGGCGGCCACCAGCATCACGCCGACCGAAGCGATCACCGCGGCCATCATCACGGCGATCTGGTCGACCATGCCGACGGCGGTGATCACCGAGTCGAGCGAGAACACGATGTCGATGATGCCGATCTGGCCGATCACGCTCCAGAACGCGGCCTTGCGCGCGCCGCCGTCCTCGTCGGCATCGGGGCCGTGCGCCTCGCCGGCCTCGACCTCGAGGAAGATCTCGTGCGAGGCCTTGTAGAGCAGGAACAGGCCGCCCAGCAGCAGCACGATGTCGCGCCCGCTGATTCCCTGGCCGAAGACGTGGAACAGGTCGGCCGTGAGGCCCATCACCCAGCTCAGCGAGAGCAGCAGCAGCAGCCGCGAGATCATCGCGAAGCCGAGACCGAGGCGCCGCGCCTTGTCGCGCTGCTCGGGCGGCAGCCGGCCGACCAGGATCGAGATGAAGATGATGTTGTCGATGCCCAGGACGATCTCGAGGGCGGTCAGCATCGCGAAGGCGATCCAGACATTCGGGTCCAGGAGGAATTCCACGGTGTGCTCCCGGCAATGCGGTCAGGGCGCATGCCGCTCGCCAGTGTGCAGCAGCGCGGCCGGTTCGCCAACAGGAAACGAAGGATCAGTTCGCGAGCGCCTGCAGCTTCGCCCAGTCGCCGGGCCGCGCGCCGAGCTGCTCGGGCGTGGAACGCCGCGCGATGCGCTCGAGGAAGGGCTGCCGGTTGACCTGCGACACGGTCATGCCCTTGCCGCGCAGGAACTGCTCGTCTTCCAGTTCGCCGGCGATCACGCCCACATTGGTCCACTTCGCGCCGTCGACCAGCACCTTCTCGACCATGGCCTGCTGCGGCGCCGAGAGCTTGGCCCAGGCGGCCTTGCCGATCACGATGCCCAGCGTGTCGTAGACATGGGCCGTGAGCTGCACGTACTTCTGCACCTCGTAGAGCTTCTTGGCCTTCACCGTGCTCAGCGGGTATTCCTGCGCCTCGACCTCGTTCTTCTTCAGCGCGTCATAGAGACCTACGTAGGGCAGGGTCACGGGCTTGGCATCGAGCGCGGTGGCGAACAGCTGGTAGGCCGAGGCATCGGGCACGTGCAGCCGCAGGTCGCGGAAGTCCTCGGGCCGCGCGAGCGGCCGGTTCGAGGTGACCTGGCGCGCGCCGTAGTAGACCGAAGCGACCAGGTGGTTGCCGCTGCGCTCGTCGTAGCCCTTCATGAGCTGGCCCAGCAGCGGGCTCGCGAGGTACTTGCGCACGTGGTCGAGGTCCTTGAAGGCGAAGGGGTAGCTCCCCAGGCGCAGCGGCGCATAGCCCTCGGCCAGCGTGGCGGCCGTGACGTAGGCGATCTGCACCGAGTCGTTGGCCAGCATCAGCGGGTAGTCGCCCTCCTGCCCGAGCTTCGAGGCGGGCACCACCTCGATCCTGATCTTTCCCTCGGACTGCTCGGCGATCTTGCGCGCCGCGAGTTCGGCCTGCTGGTGGAAGATGCTCGAGGCCTCGTAGACATGGCCCCACTTGAGCTGCAGCACCTGCGCATGGGCGGGCGCCACGCCCACGCCGAGCGCGGCGCAAGCGAGTGCCAACAGCCAGCCACGGGCGCGCTGCCGCGGCGTCGAAATCGTCATGGTGTCTCCCAGCGGTGCGGGGCATCGGCCCGGTGCCGCATGGTAGGCATCGCGCGCGCGGGCGCGATAGGGATTTGTCCGGCCTATCGCGCGCTTCGCCGCGGCCGAGGGCTACCTCGCGTAGTCCGCGACGTCCTGGCGCGTGGGCCCGTGGGAGCCCCATTGCACGCGCAGGCCGCTCGCGGCCTCCACGCGTTCGAGCCAGTCGCGCGTGTTCGCGATGCCGGCCTCCGCATAGACCGGTTGCACGCGTTCGAGCAGGCGCGTCAGGCGCAGTTGATGGTCGAGGTCCGCCTCGGGCCCCAGGGCCAGCTGCGCGATGGTCTCGCCATCCGTATCGCGGTAGCCCTCGCACCAGCGCAGGCCCGCGTGCCCGATCGCATCGAGATGGCTCGCGACCAGGCCGTCGAGCGGTCCGGCCGCGGCGATCGCATAGCGCAGCAGCACGGCATCGGGATGCCCGCGGCGGAACGCGCCCTGCCAACCGGCGTCGGCGTTGTGCGGCTCGGGCAGCCGCGCGGCGAGCGCGGGATCGTGCGTGGGCAGCGGCCCGGCGCCATGGCGCGTGAGGTAGCTGCGCAGCACGCCCAGGTGCCGCACGGGCGGTGTGCCCAGGCCGGCGTCGCGCAGCACGGCCTCGACCGCGGCGGTCGAGACCGTGCTCCAGCTCGTGTGCGGATGGAAGCCGCGCCACTCGTCGAGCAGCACGCCCTGCGCGCCCTCGAACACCACGGCACCGGGCCGCGCCAGTTGCTCGGCGATGGCTTCGACGCTCGTGGGCGGCGCGGCGCGCAAACAGGGTTCGATGGCCACGAGCCAGCGCTGCGACAGGCTGGCATCGGCCAGCAGCGCCTGTTCGCGCTGCCAATCGGGATCGGGTCGCGGCGCGAATTCGCGCAGCAGTGCGAGGCGCAGCGCCTCGAGCTTCTCGAACGCGAGCGCCGGCCGCAGCAGGTCGC
>NZ_JBZAYE010000691.1:0-3615 GCF_058244205.1 Variovorax sp. 20P10.2.4 | reverse complement strand
TTGCCGTGGTTGCCGCCCGTCACGCCGTTGTCGTTCACGCTGTAGTAGTGCGTGCCCGCCGCCTTGAGCTGGCTCACGTTCACCGCGTCGGTGTCGACCGCGCCGGCCGCGACGTTGGTCACGCGGCGCTCGGCACCCGCGCTGCCCACCGAGACCTCGCCCACCGGCACCGCGCCGGCCACCGAAGCCGCTCCCGGTGGCACGTAGGCCGCGTTGGCGTTGAGCGTCACCAGGTCCTTCGAGGTGGTGCTGTTGGCGCCCAGGGCCACGGTGTTCGCGTAGGCAGCCGTGGCGCCCGTGCCCACCGCCACGGTGTCGCTGGCACCGGCCTGCGCACCCTTGCCGAGCAGCACCACGCCGCTGGCGTTGTCCGCGACCTGGCCGCCATCGGCCAGCACCACGCTGGAGCTCAGGCCGTTGAGCGTGGTGTCCACGCCGCCGACGAAGTTCTTCTCGCCGCCGGTCACGCTGAGGCCCTTGCCGATCACGCTGGTGGCCGAGGTCGCGCCGACCTTGTTGTTGGCGCCGATCACGCTGGTCAGCGAGGTGCCGTCCAGCGTGTTGACCGTGCCGAGGACGCTGGTGTTGTCGTTCTTGCCCGTCAGCGCGTTCTGGTTGCCGATCACGCTCACCAGCCGGTTGCCGTCGCCCGTGATGCTGTTGTTCCGGCCGATCTGGCTCGTGCTCTGGTTGTCGTTGCCGCTGAGCTCGTTCTGGTAGCCGATCAGCTGGTTGTATTCATTGGTGTTGCCCGCGATCGCATTGAGCCCGCCCGAGACGATCGCACCGTAGTTGCCGCTGCCCGAGACGCTGTTCTGCTCGCCGTTGGCGAACAGGTAGCTGCCCGTGGCATCGGTCAGCGCGTTGTTGTTGCCCTGCGCATGGCTCGAGCTGGCGGCGATCGTGTTGTGGTTGCCGACCGCATAGGAATTGTTGCCGCTGATCGTGTTCGGATCGCCGATGGCGCCGCTGTTGTCGCCGTTGACGACGTTGCCCGTGCCAATGCTGATCGACTGCGTGCCGTTGGCCTGCGCGCCCGTGCCGATGGCCACGGCCGAGACGCCGGAAGCCTGGCTGCCGCTGCCGATCGCCACCGCGGCCTTCTCGCCCGCGACCGCCGAGGAGCCGATGGCCAGCGCGTCGTCGCCGGTGGCGCGCGAGAGGTAGCCGATGGCCGTGGTGCGGCTGGCGTTGGTGCCGGCCACGCCGTTGCGCTGCGAGGCGCGCACGAACGAGTCCTGCAGCTCGGCGGCCGTCACCACCACGTTGCCGCTGCTGGCCTGCACCACGTTGCCGGCGCCGTCGATGGTGTAGCTGCCGTCGTCGATGCCGGCCTGCGTCACGCCGCGCGAGGCGAGGAAGCCCATGAACTCGTTCTGCGCCGCCAGGCTCGCCGCCTGCACCACGGCCTGGGGAATGGGGCTGTTCGGATCCTGCGCGGCCAGCGCCAGGTTGGCGCCGGCGCCGGTGCCCAGCGCGATGTTGTTGCTGCCGGTGGACTGCAGCCCCGCGAGCGTGCCCTGGTGGATGTTCTGGTCGCCGGTCACGACCTGGCCCGCGCGCTGGCCGAGCGCGATGTTGCGGTTGCCGGTGGTCAGCCCGCCCGCGCCGAAGCCCATGCCGACGTTCTCGTCGCCGGTGACGATGGCGCCGGCCTGGTTGCCGACGTAGGCGTTGCGGGCACCGCTGCCCGCGACGCCGGCGCCGCTGCCCACGAAGGTGTTGAAGGCATTGCTGAAATCGTTGGGATCGGACTTGGCCGGCCGGCTCATGCCCGCGTACATGCCGACCGCGACCGTGTCGTAGCCGGCCTCGGCGCGCGAACCCAGCGCCGTGCCGCGTCCCTCGGCCTTGGCCGAACCGCCGACGGCGACCGAGTTGCTCTCGGTGGCCGCGGCATAGGCGCCCAGCGCCACCGAGCTCCAGTTCTCGGTCGGGCTGTTGAGGTTGTTGCCGCCGCTCGCCAGCGCGCCGCGGCCGATGGCGATGTCGCCGAGCTTGCGTGCCTCGGTGCCGTTGCCCATGGCCACCGTGTCGCCCGCGCTCGCCTTGGCGTCGGGCCCGATCGCCACGCTGTTGGCGCCGGTCGCGCCCGAATTGGCGAGCGTCGAATTGCCGGCGGCGGTCGCGTTCACGTGCAGGTAGGGCGTCTCGTCGACGCTCACCCAGCGCCCGCCCTTCCAGGTCACGAGACCCTGCGTGAGGCCGTTGGCGGCCGTGCCGGGGGTGGTGTTGAACAGCACCATGCCGTCGGCCGGCACGCCGCCGGGCAGGCCCCAGACGGTCGCGTCGGTCAGCGCCACGCGCGGCATCATCACGCCGCGGGTCGAGGAGTTGATGTCGAGCACCGCGCCGGGCACCGGATCGGGGTTGGCATGCCCGGTGCCGTCATGGATGCCGGCCTGCGCCCAGGCATCGCCGGCGCCCAGCGCCGTCACCGCCGCCAGGCCCGCGGCCAACACAGCCGCGCGTACGCGACCGCCTCCCTTGCCGCGGGCCTTCACCGTTTCCGACGCCGCCACCCAGGCTCCGAGCGCTTCATTCCAGACCGACCGGTACGTCTTGTTCATTTCTTCGTGATCCTCAAAATCAGATGGGCCGCATGCGCACGACCTGGCCCCTGGCTGGGCCCGAAGGGCGGCGATGTGATGGAGGGCAGCGCTTGTTCGCTGCACAGGCGGCGGATGATGTCGAGGGGCCCTGCCGGGCGAGACCGGTGCGCGAGGTTTGGTCAGATTTGCAGAAAGCTTCTGCCCGCATTTGTGAATTTCTTTACTACTTTCTTGCAATTGCAAACAATGGGACGTGGCGTCTCGCCCGCGTGAATTCGTCAGATTTCGCGTCGGGATTCACTGTCAGAATCGCCTCGCTACCTCTCGGACCATGCGCATTGCCATCCTCGAAGACGACCCCGACCAGCTGTCACACCTGGTCCGGACACTGGAGCAGTTGTTAACAATTGGCGACACCACGGTCAGCTGCACGGCCCTCTCCGACGGCCTCGCGCTGCAGCAGGTGCTGCGGCGCGAAAGCTTCGACCTGCTGGTGCTCGACTGGAACGTGCCGGGCCTGGCCGGCGTCGAGCTGCTGCGCTGGCTGCGCACCTGGCAGGCCGACCAGGTGCCCACGCTGATGCTGAGTTCGCGCGCCTCCGAGCAGGACGTGGTGGAGGCGCTGAGCCTCGGCGCCGACGACTACATCGTCAAACCGTTTCGCCCGCTCGAGCTGCGCGCGCGAGTGCAGCGCCTGATGGCGCGCCGCGCGCCGGTGGAAAGCTCGCCCGGCGAGCGCTTCGGCCGCTGGGAGTTCGAGCGCCTCACGCACAGCGTGCTGATCCATCCGGCACCGGGCGAGGCGGCGGCGCCCGAACGCCATGCGCTGTCGGACCGCGAGTTCAGCCTCGCGCTCACGCTGTTCCAGCACCTGGGCGGCATCGTGTCGCGCGCCCACCTGCTCGAGAGCGCCGGCTACAGCAGCGACGAGCTGCCCTCGCGCACGCTCGACAGCCACATCTACCGCCTGCGCAACAAGCTCGGCCTCGAGGCCGCGCGCGGCCTGAGCCTGCGCACGGTCTACGGCCGCGGCTACCGGCTCGAGGCCATGCAGCAGGTGGAA
>NZ_JBZAYE010000690.1:0-3635 GCF_058244205.1 Variovorax sp. 20P10.2.4 | reverse complement strand
GCCGCGGATCGACACGCTGCCGCCGTTCACGTAGGGCAGGCCCGCGTCGTCGCGCGGGTCGGCCAGCAGGTTGGTCCACAGGCCGCTCGCGTCGAGCGTGGCGCCCGCGGCCACGGTGGTCCGCGCACGCTGGCCCGCGGCGGGCGGCAGTGCGATGCTGATCGTGGTGCCCTGGCCGGCGACCGAGGGCAGCACGTTGCCCAGCGCGATCTGGCCGCCGCGCGCCACGAGATCGGCGTTGATCTCCACCTGCGGTGCATACAGCGCGATGCTGCCGCCCGGCACCACCGCGAGCGCCGCCTCCACCGTCAGGCTGTGCGTGCCGCCGGCCATCAGTTGCCCGAGCTTCCAGCCGTTGACGCGGTCGCTGTCGACATGCAGCACGTCCTCGAGCGCCTGCGGCAGCGGCCCGTCGGGCGCGATGCCGTCGCCCAGCGCCGGCTGCGCGGTGCCGAACACGACCTGACCGAAGCTCGGCGTGAAGTTGTGGAACACGCCCTGCGGTCCGTTGGTCTTGTCGGCGTTGAACACGGTCGTGTAGTTGCCGAGGATCAACTGCGCGGCGAGCGCCGCGGCGTCGTGCGACTGCGCATAGCCGTCGATGCCGCCATCGCGCTGGATCGTCTGGCGCGGGCCGCGGTAGACCGTCGTCGTCAGGTCGCCGTCGAGCACGGCGGCGCTGGTCGAAACGATCAACTGCCCCGCATCGCGGCCCACTGTGTAGCCGTTCTCGAGCCGCTGTTGCGGCCCGATCAGCGGGTTGTAGAAGAAGCCCGTGGCCTTGTCGCCCCAGCGCTTGTGCGCGTCTTCGTAGCCCTTGTAGAGGCCCGTGTACTGCACATCGGCGGGTGCGCTCGACACTTCATAGAGCCGGCCGTCGGCGCCCTTGAGCCAACTCTGTTTGATCATCCCGGTCTGCACGTCCAGCGTGCCGCCAGAAAGATTGATGTTCGAGCCCGCCTGCGCGACCAGTTCGTTGCCCGCGAACACCACGCTGCCGCCCTGCGCGCCCCACTCGCCCACGGTGTGGCCCTGAAGGCCCAGGTAGCCACCGACCTCGAGCAGGCCGCCCGGCGTGTACCAGCGCTCCTTGTCGTAGCCGCCCACACCGGCCGCCACGCGCAGCAGCTTGCGCCGGTCGATCCACACGTTGCTGTTGTTGAGCATCGTGGTGTCGCGGTTCAGCGGGGCATCGCGCTGTTCATTGCCCTGGATGTTGATCTCGACGTTGTTCGAGGACATCGCGACCTGGACGCCCACGGCGCCCGAGACATCGAGCCGCGCGCCATTGGCCACCGTGCTGCGGCCATTGCTCGCGGCCACCGCGATCTGGCCGCCGGTGGCCAGCGTGGTCGACCCGCCCTCGAACACCACGCCGCCGCCCGAGACGATCTCGATGCGCGACTGGTCGCGGCGGTCGTCGAGGCGCGCGAGGTTGTCGAAGCCGCCCGAGGCTGCAGTGCGGCGCGCCAGGTCCTGCACGGCGGAGTCGGCGATCAACGCATCGCGCTGGCTGTCCAGTGCCGTGCGGCCGTTCTGGTCGTCGAGCAGGATGGCATTGAGGCCACGCGCGGTCACCGTGACGCTGCCGAGCTTGTCGCTCGCCGAGTTCAGCAGATGGATGGTGCCCCGCGTGTCCACCGTCGTCGTGGACACGGCCACGCCGTCCTGCACCACCTTGCGCCCCGCGAGCGTGATATCGCCTTCGGGCGCCTGCAGCAGGCCGGTGTTGGTGACCGCGCCTGCCGTGCTGTCGGCATTGAACTGCGGCGCCACCTCGTTGCCACGCGTGGTCGCGTACTGGTTGCCCGTGGTGCTCTGGCCAGGTCGCACGATGAAGAAGTCGCCCGCGGCCATCTGCACCTGGCCACGCGGCGTGGTGAGGGTGCCCGCGTTGACGACCTCCTTGCCGAGCAGCAGCGCATAGCCACCGCCTTGCGTGACGGTCGTCGGCACCGCGGTGTTGATGCGCGCACCGGCCTGCACCTCGACCTTGCCGTTGGCATCGGTGAAGCTCGGTGTGTAGGCCCCGCTTTCCTGCGCGCTGTAGATGCCGCGCGCCTTGAACTGGTCATCGCCGATTTTGGCAGCGGCCGCCACGAGGTTGCGCGTGTCGGTCTGGCTGCTGCCGCTGAACACGATGCCGTTGCGGTTCGCGATCAGCACCGTGCCATCGGCCTTGATCTGGCCCTGGATCTGCGAGGGCCGCGCCTGCGGATCGTTGACGCGGTTGAGCACCGCCCAATCGGCCTGCTGCTTGAAATCGATCGTGGTGCGCTTGCCGACGTTGAAGGTTTCCCAGTTGAGGATCGCGCGATCGCCGGTCTGCTGGATGGTGACCGTGGTGCGGCCATCGGTGCCTTGCGATTGCACCGGTGCTTGGGCATTGAGCCAGCCCGCGGTCAACGAATTGGTGTCGACGCGCAACCCGCCATCGGCGAGACCATCGGGCACTGACGAAGGATCATCCAGCGCTGCTTGCCGTGCCGCAGCCTGTGCAGCCTGCTGCGCCGCAATGCTCTGTGCTGCGAGATTCAGATTGCCGAGCGAACGCTGCAACTGCTCGCGCGCCTGCTGCTGTTGCGCACTCGGCGTGTTGAGCGAGGACACCGGCAGGCCATTGGGCAAGCGCCCGGTGGCGATCGCCTGACCCTGCGCGATGTTCTTCTGCGCCATCCAGGCGGCACTGAATGCGCGTTGCTGCGCATGCGCCGCGCCCGCCGCGCCGACCGCGATGACGACGGCGACGGCATGGGCCAGGGGTGCGAGGCGTCGCGGTCCGGTGCGGCGGCCAGGGCGTGCGGGGAACGCGGGCTTCACCGGGGCAGGATGGAGGGGCGGCATGACAGGAATCTTTCAGTGGCGTTTCGAATGGACAGGAAGCCATGCGATGGCTTTGCCCATAGACGAATGCCGACATCGAAAGCTGTACACCTCGCCACGCATCGGCGGCGAAGAATGCCGCCTCAGTGCAGGATCACGATGCCGCCCGGCAAGGCGGTGAGCTCGAGCCGGAACAGCCGCTGGATCTGCGCCAGCGCCTTGTCGAGGTCGTGGATGTGAAAGCGTCCGCTGACGGGCTTGCCCGCGAGCCCGCTGCCCAGCAGCATCACGCGGCCCGGCCGGTAGCGGTTGATCTCGTCGACCACCTGCGCGAGCGCGGTGCGCTGGAAGCGCAACACGCCCTCGCGCCAATCGGAACGCTCGCCGGCCTCGATGCTGCGCACCGGCTGCGGCTGGCGGCCCTCGTACACCAGTTCCTGCGCGGCGCGCAGCGCGAGCGACTCGGCGCCGAGCGTCACGCGCACCTGGCCTTCGAGGCAGCGCACGCAGACGCTGCGCGCATCGGTGTGGCGCACCTCGAAGCGCGCGTCGACGGCCTCGATGCGCCCGAGCGCCGCGCTCACGGTGAAGGGCCGGCCGCGCCGCGTGGCATCGACCGCGACCTCGCCGCCGATCAGCTCGATGCCGGCGGTCTCGCCCTGCGCGGCCTGCAGCGCGATGCTGCTGCGGGTGTTCATCTCGACCGTGAGGTCGGGCGCGAGCGCGAGGCTGCGCTGCTCGCCGGTGCCGGTGCGGTAGTCGGCCTGCCAGCTCTCGGGCGCGGGCCACAGGCCCAGCGGCGGATGCATGAC
>NZ_JBZAYE010000069.1:0-19806 GCF_058244205.1 Variovorax sp. 20P10.2.4 | reverse complement strand
GTCCAGCGGATGGCGGCGCGTGCCACCGCGGCGCGGTCGTCGATGCCGGCGGCCGCGGCGATGCGGAACAGCTCGCCCTTCATGAAGACCTCGCGCACCACCACGCGCACGCCCATGGCCTGCGCAGCGGGAATCAGGCGCTCGAGGGCACCGTCGTCGGCCAGGTTGAAGTTGAGGTTCAGCGAGGCGAAGGCACCGGTCTCGAGCAGCGCGAGGTAGGTGGCCGCGCCCGAGAAGCTGTCGGCCGCGGCGCAGCGGATCAGCCCTTCCTGCTGGAGCGCGCGCACCGCTTGCGCGAGCTTGGCGGGAAAGGCGCGGTCCTGTTCGATGGCGTCCTTCAGGATGCCGAGATTGAGGATGTCGATGCGCTCGCGGCCCATCAGCGCGAGGATGCGCAGCACCTCTTCGCGCAGTTGCCCAGGCGCGACCATCCGGCGGTTGCCGGGGTCGTAGCCGTAGACCATGCCTTCGGGCCGGGTCTGCACCACGGCCGCTCCGGGCGGCGGCAGCTCGCGCAGGTTGCGGCCCAGCGCCTCCTTCTCCGAGTCCATGGTCACGTCGAAGCTGTCGATGCCCAGCGCGTAGGCACGCTCGAGCACCGACCGGCGCAGCGGCCCGCCGAAGTCCGGGAACAGGTGGCCGGGCGTGACCGCGAGGCGCAGGTCCTCGTTGAAGGCGCGCGAGCGGCCGTCGGGCAGGTACTCGTGCCCACCGAGCACGATGCGCGAAAGCCGCATGCCGCTGGCGCCCAGCGTGAAGTGGTCCATCGGCCTCATCCCTTCACGGCCGAGCCGGCCGAACTCTTGACCAGGTAGCGCTGCAGGAACACGTAGGCCACCGCGGGAATGGCGCAGCCGATGACGGTGGCGGCCATGATGTCGGACCACAGCACGCGGAACTGGCCCACCAGGTTGGTGATGCCCAGCGTCATCGTCTGCTTGCTGGGCTCGCTGATCAGGCACAGCGCCCACAGCAGGTCGCCCCAGGCCAGCAGGAAGGCGAACACCATGGTCGCCACCAGCCCGGGCAGGATGTTCGGCAGGATGCAGTGCCACAGGCATTGCAGGCGCGAGGCGCCGTCGATCTCGGCGGCCTGGTCGATCTCCAGCGGCACGCTGTCGATGTAGCCCTTGAGCATCCAGACCGAGAAAGGCAGCGTCAGCGTGGTCTGCGCGAGGATCAGCCCGAGGTGGGTGTTGTAGAGCCCCGCGAAGGACATCATCTTGAAGTAGGGCCCCACCAGCAGCACGCCCGGGATCACCTGGCTCGCGAGGAACATCACCATCATGGTGTCGCGCCCGCGGAAGCGGAAGCGCGAGAAGCCGTAGGCGCAGAACACGCCGATGGTGGCCGAGAGCAGGGCGGTGGCGCCCGACACCTGCAGGCTGTTGAGGAAGTAGCGCACCAGCCCTTCCTGCCCCCAGATGCGTGCGTAGGCGTCGACCGTGAACGACTGCGGCAGGATGGTGGCGGGAAAGCTCGTGACCTCGATGTCGGTCTTGAACGAGGACGACACCATCCAGAAGAAGGGCAGCAGGTTGTAGAGCGCCATCGCGGCCAGCGCCGCGTAGATGCCGAGCCAGCGCGCGAAGCCGCCGCCGCTCTCGTCGTGGGTGCGCATCACTTGTCCTCCTTGAGCGTGAGCCGCACGTAGGGCACCGCGAGCACCATCAGGATGGCCGCGAGCACGACCGCGATCGACGAGGCATAGGCGGTGTCGAAGAACTGGAAGTAGTTCTTGTAGACCTGCAGCGAGAGGTTCTGGGTGGCGTAGCCGGGGCCGCCGCCGGTCATGCCGTAGACCATGCCGAACAGCCGGCACTCCCAGATCGCGTCGAGCACGACGGCCAGCAGGATCATGGTGCGCAGGTTCGGCAGCGTGATGTGGCGGAACTTCTTCCAGGCGCCGGCGCCGTCGATCTCGGCCGCCTCGTACTGGTCGCGCGGTATCGCCTGCAGGCCGGCCAGCAGGATCAGCATCACGTAGGGATAGCCGCGCCAGGTCTCGGCCACGATCACCGACAGCAGCGACAGCGAGGGGTCGCCGAGCCAGTCGATCGGGCCGGGCAGGTCGAGCCGCTGCATCACGGCGTTGATGCCGCCGGTGAGCGTGTCGAAGATGAAGCGGAAGATCAGCCCGCCGATGACGTCGGGCATGGTCCACGGCAGGATCGCGATCACGCGGAACAGCCAGCGCGCCTTCATGTCGAGGTTGAGCAGCATCGCCACGCCCAGCCCCAGCACGAGGTGCAGGCTCACGACGGTGCCGACGAACAGCGCGGTGTTGAACAGGGTGCGCGCAAACTCGGCGTCGCCCAGCAGCCGCCGGTAGGCGCCCAGGCCCATCGGCGCGCTGCCGCCGGCGCCGAAGCTCTGGAACACCGAGGCGATGGCCGGGAACCCCAGGATCACCACCATCAGCACCACGGCGGGCATGACAAAGGCATAGCCCGCGCCGCGGGACTCGTCGGACATCGTCGGTTCCTTCGTTCGAACGCCGGGTGGCTTACTGCTTGAGCAGCGCTTCGATCTGCTGGTGGGCGTCGGCCAGCGCCTGCTCGCGCGGCTTCGAGCCCGCCACCGCGGCCTGCAGGTTCTGGCGGAAGATCTCCAGCGCCTGCGGCCACTTCGGCGTCTGCGGCAGGAAGGCGCCATGCGCGATCTCGGCCGCGACGATGCGCGCCGATTCGCTGTTGGCGATCTTGTCGTAGCCCTCGTTCACGCTCCTGCGCGACGACAGCATGTTGTTGTCGTCGAACCATTTCTTCATGCTCGCGCTGTCGGTCAGGTACTTCGCGAGCTTCCAGGCTTCCTCGGGATGCTTGCTGTTCTTGCCGACGAAGATCGACTTCTGGAACAGCGTGGTGCGCACCTGCTTGCTGCTGCCGGCCGGCTGCGGCATCGGCGCCATCGCCAGCACGTTCCAGCCGTCGAGCTGCGGGTTCATCGCGCTGGCCTCGGGGTAGCTCCAGGTGGTGCCGATCTTCATCGCCACGGTGCGGTTGGCCAGCAGCCGGCGCGAGCCGTTGGCGTCGACCTGCGCGGCGCCGGGCGGCACCGACTTGTCGACCAGGATCAGGTCGGCGATGAAGTTGAAGGCCGCCTTGGCCTCGGGCGTGTCGAGCGCCGAATGCTGGCCGTCGGGCGTGATGAAGTCGGCGCCGAAGCCGCGCAGGATCGACGACACGCGCAGGTCGAAGCCGGCCGGCGCGAGCACCACCGAGAAGCCCCAGCGGTCGATCGCCGAGCCGCCGGTCGACGAGCGCGTGAGCTTCTTCGCGGCGGCGCGGAACTCGTCCCAGGTCTTGGGCGGCCCGGCCACGCCGGCCTCGGCGAACAGCTTCTTGTTGTAGACCAGGGTCATCGCGACGGTGTTCATCGGGATGCCCCAGGTCTTGCCGGTGACGGTGACCGGCAGCAGCGAGTTCGGATAGAAGTCGGCCAGGAAGTTGCCGCCTTCCTTCTGGATGTAGGGCGTGAGGTCGCGCACCCAGCCCTCGGCGATGTACTGGCGTACCGGGTTGGCGTCGAGCGCGAACACGTCGGGGCCTTCGCCCGCGCGGATCGCGGTGCTGTACTTCACGTCGCGCTGCGCCAGCGGCACCGGCTCGCGCTTGACCTTGATGCCCGGGTTGGCCTTCTCGAAGGCGTCGATCACGCCGTTGAGCGACTTGCCCCAGACGTCCTGCGCGAGCTGCCAGTCCGAATAGGTGATCGTGACATCGGCATGCGCCGACATGGCCGCGGCCATGCCCGCACCCGCCACCATGGCCCGCAGCAGATGCGCGGCCCGCAGGGATAGCTTCATTTCTTGTCTCCGGTTTCCGAGGTTGTCGCTCATGACGCCTTCTGTGCGGCGTTCTGGGATACTAGTATACCAGTTGAGCCGGATCAAGTTCTTTCGCGATCGGCCGGCCCATAATCGGCCGCGATCCCACTTTCCGAACAAGATGAATGCGCCTTTGCTGAAGCCCGCGCTGAAGATGCCGCCGCGCGAAAGCACCAGCCAGCAGGTCTACGAACTGCTGCGCACCGCCATCGTCAATGCCACGCTGGCGCCGGGCCGCGCGATCTCGGAGATCGAGATGGCGAACCAGCTCGAGGTGAGCCGCACGCCGGTGCGCGAATCGTTCCGCCGGCTGGCCGCCGAGGGTTTCCTCAAGGTGGTGCCGCAGGTGGGCACCGTGGTCTCGAAGATGAGCCGGCGCGAGCTGATGGACGCGCTGTTCATCCGCGAGTCGATCGAATGCGCGGCCGCGCGCCTGGCCGTGAAGGCGCCGCTCGAGGAGCGCGAGGCGTTGCACCGACTGATGCTGCGCCAGCGCGCGGCGGTCGACCGCGGCGACATCGAGGAGGGCTTGAACAAGGACGAGGACCTGCACCGCGGGCTGATCGACCTGTCGGGCCATCCGCGCGCCTGGGAGCCGGTGCGCCAGGCGCGCGCTCACATGGAGCGCGTGCGCCGCATGGCGATTCCCGAGCTGCAGAGCAACATCAAGGCCGCCGAGCAGCACGAGCGCATCGCCGCGGCGCTGGTGGCGGCCGATACTGAGGTGCTGGTGAAGGAGCTGCAGGCGCACATCCGCCTGATCGAGGGCTTCATCGAGGGCATCTCGGCGCGCTATCCGGACTACTTCGAGGACTGAAGCGCGCCAATGAAACGCGCAAAAAAACACCCGCCGAAGCGGGTGTATCCCTTGCGGGCCCAGAGGGAGGTTCTTCTTGCTCTTCTTGGCACCCTGGTGCGTGACAGCGACGCCATGTTCGATGCGAAGCCGTAAGAGACGCGTCAGCCTTTGGGAGGCAGCGCGTGTAGGCCATTGCAAAAATCGTGAAGAATTGCTCAGAATTATTCATATGGGATGCCGAAAAGCCCGCCCTCCCATAGAAATGTCGGTGTCGTCTGACGTGAGATGACTGTTTCAGGCTCGAACATCCTTGTGTCCGGCCGTTCCTCCCTCGGCTGGGCGCCTAGTGTGTGACAGCAACTTAGGCTTCGCGCCCGGCCTCGTGCCGGGCGCTTTTCTTTGTGCCGCCCGATCCGGCCCCGAGTCCACGTAAAGCTTGTGTGAAATCACGCCAATAAGAATCATTCTTATTAAAATGATTTCAATAGTGTTACAGCCGAGGATCAGGCATGGACAAGTTCATGGCACGTGCCGAGTGCGAATGGCTCGCACAGTTTTTTCCGGATCCGGGGACGGACACCGCGCCAGCACCGCCGAGCCAGCGCGGGAACGTCCCTCCCAAGCAAGAGGCCGCCACAAGCCGCGCGCCCTGGCATCGGGCGATCCGATCGTCGGTCGCGCGCGTGCTGCGCCCCGGCGCGCCCAAGGCCGGCGCCTGAGCCGGTGCCGGCCTGGCGCTGAGCTCAGCGCCGGCGCAAGGCCCGGCTCAGATGCGGGTCTGCTTCCTCGTCATCGGGCGCATCCGCCCCCAGGCTGACTTCCACCGTGTGGAGGTGGCTGCGCAATAGCGCCAGCGCTTCCTCGGTCGATCCGCTCTCGATCAGGGCGATCAATTGCGCATGCTCGTCCTGCAGGCACTCGGTGTGCTTGTCGTATTCGTGCTGGTAGAGCAGCAGGATCAGCGCGATCCGTCCGACCAGTTGATCGAGCGTCTGCGCGAGCAGGTCGTTGCCCGCGAGCCGCGCGAGCAGCACGTGGAATCCCGCGCCGAGCCGGCGCACCTCCTCCATGTCGTTGCCCACGCGCGCCGCGCGCTCCTGCTTGACGTGCGCGCGCAGCGCCGCCAGGTCCTTCTTGCTATGGGCCTGCGACAGCTTCTCCAGTGAGTGGCGCTCGATCGCCCAGCGCAGGTCGAAGGTGTCGCGCGCTTCCTTGGGCGTGGGCTTGGCCACCGAGGCGATCTTGCCGGGCGTGAGATCCACCAGCCCCTCGCGCGCCAGGCTCTGGAGCGCCTGTCGCACCACCGTGCGACTCACGCCGTAGAGCTTGCCCAGGCTCACTTCGCGCAGCTGCGTACCCGGCAGCAGGCGATGGGCGGCGACGGCTTCCCGGATGCTGTCGCTGATCTCTTCGTTCTTGGTAGACATGGTCCGGGATTGTAATTAGACTGAATCGGTATACCGATATAGAGTACCGACTCAGAATTCAGAACGCCCCACCCACCCTCGAGGACAACGCCCCATGATCGAATTTCGCCCGGCTGTCACAGCCTTCGCGGCCTTCTTCTGCGCCACAACCGCATTCGCGGCCGAGCCGCTGCAGATCGGCTTCGTCTATCAGAGCCCCGTCTCCGACGTCGGCTGGGTGGCCGTGCACGAAAGCGCGCGCAAGCAGCTCGAGAAGGAATTCGGCAACCGCATCAAGACCCAGGTGGTGCAGGACGTGAAGGCCGGCCCCGACGGCGCGCGCGTGATCCGCGAGCTGGTCGGCAACGGGGCAGGGCTGATGGTGCTCGGCAGCTTCGGCTACATGAACGACGGCCTGAAGGCGGCCGCCGAGAACCCCAAGGTCAACTTCGTCCACGCCAGCGGCTTCAGGCAGGCCACCAACTTCGGCACCTACAACGCGCGCTGGTACGAGGCCGCCTATGTGGCGGGCCTGGTGGCGGGCAAGGTCACGAAGTCGAACAAGCTCGGCTACGTCGGCGCGCTGCCGATCCCCGACGTGGTCTCGACCATCAATGCCTTCGCGCTCGGCGCGCAGAAGAGCAATCCCGCCGCCAAGGTGTCGGTGGTCTGGGTCAACGAGTGGTTCAACCCCGGCAGCGAGCGCGACGCCGCCAACACCCTGATGCAGCAGGGCGCCGACGTGATCGGCTCCGGCTTCCAGGACAACCCGGCCGTGCTGCAGGCGGCCGAGGCCAAGGGCGTCTGGTCGATCGGCATGTTCTCCGACCATCGCAAGTCCGCGCCGCAGAAGCTGCTGACCTCGCTCACGCACGACTGGACGCCCTACCTGCGCCAAGCCGTGCAGGACACGCTCGATGGCAGGTTCAAGGGCACGGCCTATGCCGCGACCCTGGCCAACGGCGGCGTGAACCTCGCGGACTGGAACCCCGGCGTGCCGGCCGACGTGGTCCAGATGGCGAAGCAGGCGCGCGCCGACATCGTGGCCGGCAAGCTCAAGGTCTTCGCCGGCCCGCTCAAGGACAACACGGGCAAGCAGCGCGCGGCGCCGGGTGCCGCGCTGCCCGATTCGGACATCGCCGGCATGAACTGGTTCGCCGAGGGCATCCAGGGCGCGATCCCGCGCTGAGGCCCGGCCATGAACCAGACCGCAGACACGGCGGCGGCAAGCTTCGCCGACTGGTTTCCCGTGGAGTTCTCGCGCAACCTGCTGCCGGGACAGGTGCTGCAGTCCACGCTGCTCGGCCATGAGCTGGCCCTCTGGCGATCGGCCTCGGGCGCGATGGAGGTGTGGGAGAACCGCTGTCCGCACCGCAGTGTGCGGCTCAGCCTCGGCTTCGTCGTCGGAGAAGAACTGGTCTGCCGCTACCACGGCTGGCGCTATGGCCGCGACGGCCATTGCGTGTCGGTGCCCTCGTCACCAAAGGACGCGAGCCCGCCGGCCGCCTGCGCGCGCACCTACCTCAGCCGCGAGAGCGACGGCATCGTCTGGGCCAGCCTCGCGCGCATGCCGGCCGGCTATCCGCCGCGCCTTGGCGAGGGCCTCGTGCCGTCGCGCAGCTTCACGGTCGATCTCGATGCCGGCACCCTCGTGCCGCGGATCGAACGCGCGGGCTGGTTGCAGGGGCAGAGCGCCTGCGTCTGGCAGGAAGGTGCGTTGGCCCTGCTGATCCAGCCACTGCTGCCCGGCACCTCGATCGTCCACCTGCTCGTCGCGCGCGGCGCATCGAGCCTCGACAAGCAACGGGCCATCGCAAGCATCAAGACGCATATCGCGCAGTGGACGGCCGAGGCCTCAGCCCCCAAGGAGATCGAACATGCCTGACACCATCGATCCCGCGATCGCGGCCGACTGGCTCGCCATCGGCGACAGCCTGGGCCTCGCGCCCGGCACGGGCCGGCGCACGCGCCTGCTGGGCCACGACCTTCACGTGCGCCGCCAGCCCGATGGCGTGCTCGATGCCTGGTTCGCTGCCGAACCCGCGAGGCCTTGCCATGCCGCCGACCACTGCGGCTTCATCCTGCTGTGCCTCGGCGACGAGCCCAGGCCACTGTTCGAACTGACGGCCTTCGCGAACCCCGCGCGCCGCTTCCTCTACATGGGCGGCTTCGGCATCCACAGCGGCCCGCTGCGGGTGGTGGAGAACTTCCTCGACATGGCGCACTTCCCCTTCGTCCATGCCCACATCCTCGGATCGGAAGAGGCGACCGAAGTGCGCGGCTACGAGGTCGAGCTAGACGCCCGTCAGGAACTCTGGGCCCGCGACTGCAAGTTCATCCAGCCGCTGGCCTCGGCGGATGCAAAGGGCGGAGCGGACGTCGACTACGTCTACCGCGTCGTCAATCCGTTTTCGCCGATGCTCTACAAGCATCCGGCGGGCCGCTCGGCCGAGCTCGCCGACATCATCTTCCTGTTCATCCAGCCCACCGACGAAGAGCGCTGCATCGCGCACTTCGCGATCAGCCTGTTCGATGTCGAAAGCTCGAGTGGCGAAATCATGGCCTTCCAGCAGAACATCCTCGGGCAGGACAAGCCGATCCTCGAGAACCACGTCCACAAGAAGCTGCCGCTCGATCCGCGCATAGAAGTGCCTTCGCGCGCCGATGCGGCCTCGAGCACCTTTCGCCGCTGGCTGCGCGACATCCATCTGCGCTGGGGCATCGAAGCGCAGAGCACCGAGCCAAGGCCGCGGCTCAGCGTGGAGGTGGCGGGAAAAAGAACCGTGGCGCAGGACATCGTCGAGTTCAGGCTGCGCTCGCCGCGCCGCGGACCGTTGCCGAGCGCCACCGCGGGCTCGCACCTCGACGTGCACCTGCCGAACGGCCAGATCCGCCAGTACTCGGTCTGCGGCCAGGACGACGAGGGCTACACCATCGCCGTCAAGCGCGAGGCCGATTCGCGCGGCGGTTCCATCGCCTTGCACGAGTCGGTGCAGGCCGGCATGCAGCTCGAGATCGGACTGCCCAAGAACAACTTCCGGCTCGACCCGCGCATCGAACACGCGGTGCTGATCGCGGGCGGCATCGGCATCACGCCGATCCTCGCGATGGCGCGCGATCTCGCGGCGAGGGGAAAGCCGCCAGCCCTTCATTACGTCTGCCGCTCGGCCGAGCATGCGGCCTACCGCACCGAGCTCGAGGCGCTGCTGGGCGCGAACCTGCATCTGCACCTGGGCCTGTCGCCGCAACAGACCGAAGACCGGATACGGCAGGCACTGCAAGCCGGTGGCGACGCGCATGCCTTCGCCTGCGGGCCCACACCGCTGATGCAGTGCATCGAGCGCGTCGCGGCAGAACTCCATTGGCCCGCCGATCGCGTGCACTTCGAATACTTCCGGCGCACCACGCCTGTCGAGGCCTGCGGCCCCGCCTTCACCGTCGAACTCGCGCGCAGCGGCCGCCGCGTGCAGGTTGCGAGCGACACCACCATCGTCGAAGCACTGCGCGCCATCGACATCCACCTCGACACCAGCTGCGAACAGGGCGTCTGCGGCACCTGCCTGTGCACCGTCATCGACGGCCAGCCCGACCATCGCGACCAGTACCTGAGCACGGGCGAGAAGGCGTCCCACATGCAGATGCTGCCTTGCGTCTCGCGGTCGCGTTCGGCGACGCTGGTGCTCGATCTCTGAGGGCTGGCGATGATCAAGCTCTACAACGAACAGATGTCCGGCAACTGCTACAAGCTGCGGCTCTTCATGGCGCTGCTCGGCATCGCCCATGAGCGCGTGCCGGTCAACTTCCATCCCGGACGCGAACACAAGCAGGCCGAATTCCTCGCGCTCAATCCCTTCGGCCAGTTGCCGGTGATCGACGACGACGGCTTCGTGCTGCGCGACGCGCAGGCCATCCTCGTCTACCTCGCGAGCATCCACGACAGCATGGGCACCTGGTTCCCCGCCGATCCGCAGCGTCGCGCCCAGGTCATGCTGTGGCTCACCGTGGCCGAGGACATCACGCGCAGTGCCTCGGCCGCGCGCCTGCACGATGCCTTCGGCTATGACTTCGACGCACCGGCCTGCCGCGCGGCCGCGCACAAGCTGTTCGCGCACATCGAAGACCACCTGGGCGACCGCGAGGCCGCGGGCGAGGGCTGGCTGGTCGGCGCCACGCCCACGCTCGCCGACATCGCCTGCTTCCCCTACATCGCGCTCGCGCCCGAGGGCGGCATCGCATTGACGCGCTATCCCGCGCTCAGGCGCTGGATCGCACGCGTAAAGTCGATTCCCGGCTTCATCGGCATGCCCGGCATCTTCGCGCTCGGCATCGACGCCGAAGCCTCCTGATGCGTCGCGGGATGCCCCGCTGATTCGCCTCAAAAAACCTCATCCCGGTCGATTGGTCCGGGTCGCCGCGTCCCTTAACCTCGGTCGCGAGGCAGCAAAGCACTGCCTCGATTCGACCCAGGACAGGAGACAAGCCATGACCCCAACGAGCGCGACCGCCGCGCCGGCCGCCGATGCACGCGGCTTCGAATCCGACGCGCCGATCCGTTGCCGCGATTTCCGCATCGGTGCCATCGGCGCCGGCTTCATCATGGCGGACGTGCAGCTCGCGGCCTACCGCGAGGCCGGCTTCCCCGTGGTGGCGATCGCCTCGCGCACCCGTTCCAAGGCAGCCGATGTGGCGCAGCGCTGGAATATCCCCACGGTGCACGACACGCCCGAGGCGTTGATCCGCGACCCGCAGGTGCAGATCGTCGACATCGCCTTTCCGCCCGACCGCCAGCCCGAGCTGATCCGCCTCGCGCTCGCGCAGCCGCACGTGAAGGCGGTGCTCGCGCAGAAGCCGCTGGCGCTCGACCTCGACACGGCGCGCGCGCTGGCCGAGGAGGCGCGCGCGGCCGGCAAGCCGCTGTCGGTGAACCAGAACATGCGCTTCGACCAGTCGATGCGCGTGCTCAAGCAACTGCTCGACCGCGGCGAACTCGGCATGCCGGTGCTCGCCACCATCGAGATGCGCGCCATCCCGCACTGGCAGGAGTTCCTGCGCGGCTACGGCCGCCTCACGCTGGCCAACATGAGCGTGCATCACCTCGACGTGCTGCGCTTCCTGTTCGGCGAGCCCGAGGACATCTACACCGCCGCGCGGCCCGATCCGCGCACCGGCTTCGAACACAGCGACGGCATCGTCTGCTCGACCCTGCGCTTTCGCAGCGGCGTGATGGCGCTCAGCATGGAGGACGTCTGGACCGGCCCGCACGGCGAGGGCTTCGATGCCGGCATCTTCATCAAGTGGCGCGTCGAGGGCACCGAGGGCGTGGCCGAAGGCACGATCGGCTGGCCTGACTATCCCGAAGGCAGCCCGAGCACGCTGCGCTACAGCTCGCGCCACGGCACGGGCGGCCAATGGGTCGAACCGAGCTGGTCCACGCGCTGGTTCCCGCAGGCCTTCGCGGGCGTGATGGAACAGCTGCAATGGGCGCTCGCCCAGGGCGAGGCGCCGCTGCTCGACGTCGCCGACAACGTGAAGACCATGGCGCTGGTCGAGGCCGGCTACCGCTCGCTCGCCGAGCGGCGCGCCGTGCCGCTGGCCGAGTTCGGCGTTTGAGCCGCGCGCTTTCCCCGCATCCCCACCCACAACCCATCGGAGACAACCCATGATCCAAGTCGGCATCTTCAGCGGCTACTTCCCCTACGCCCTCGAGGAGTCCGCGCGCCGCATCAAGGCGCAGGGCTTCAACACCGTGCAGCTCGACCTCGCGTTCAAGGACATCGACTTCTCCACGCCCGAGGCCATCACGCGCGAGAAGTGCCACCGCGTGCGCGACACCTTCCGCCGCCACGACCTGCCGATCAGCTGCATGTCGGCGTACACGAACATCGTTCACCCCGACGCCGGCGAGCGCAAGCGCCGCAACGACTACCTCAAGGCCACCTTGCGCCATGCGCGCGACTGCGGCACGCCCTACGTCATCAGCGAGACCGGCACCGTCAACCCCGACAGCGACTGGTCCTCGCATCCCGACAACAAGAGCGAGCGCGCCTATGCCGACTGCGTGAAGGTGGTGCGCGAGCTCGCGCAGGAGGCGCACGACCACGGCGCGGTGTTCCTGGTCGAGACCTACGTCAACAACATCATCGGTTCGGTCGAGGAGACGCTGCGCCTCTTCGCCGACGTCAACCATCCGGGCCTGGGCCTGCTGATGGACCCGACCAACTATTTCGAGACCCACAACATCGACCGCATGGACCAGGTGCTGAACCAGATGTTCGACGCGCTCGGCGACAAGGTCCGCATCGCGCATGCCAAGGACGTGAAGCGCGCCGCGGGCGACGACAAGAGCGAGAAGTTCGCCGACATCGACGCCTCCGAAGCGCACCAGTTCCGCGGCGTGGGCGAGATCGAGCTGCCGGCGCCGGGCCTGGGCGCGCTGAACTACGACCTCTACCTCAAGCGCCTGTCGCAGCACCACCCCAACATCCCGATCATCATCGAGCACCTCGACGAATCGGACGTGCCGCGCGCCAAGCGCTTCCTCGACGACAAGCTGCTGGAGGCCGGCGCGTGATCCAGCTCCACGGCCGCCACTGGACCCGGCGCGCGCTGCGCGAACACGCGGGCACGCTCGCGCAGTTCGCGGGCGTGCGGCTGGTGACGCTGGGCGACGGCGTGGAACGCGGCATCCGCTGCCTCGAGTTCCGCACCGGCACCGGCTTCGCGTTCCAGGTGCTGGTCGACCGCGCGATGGACGTGGGCGCCTGCGAATACCGCGGCGCGGCCATCGGCTGGCAATCGCCCACGGGCTTCCGGCATCCGGGGCTGCACGAGAACGCTGACGAGGGCGGCCTCGGCTGGCTGCGTTCCTTCTCGGGCCTGCTCGTGACTTGCGGCCTCGACCACACGCTGTTCATGGACAGCGACCCGGCCGGCCACTACCACTACACGCCGCGCAAGAGCGTCGACAGCGGCCTGCACGGCCGCATCGCGAACATTCCGGCGCGGCTCACCGGCTATGGCGAGCGCTGGGAGGGCGACGACTGCATCCTCTGGTGCGAGGGTGTGGTGCAGCAGTCGGCCGTGTTCGGCGAGGACCTGCACCTGGTGCGGCGCATCGAGGCGCGCGTGGGCGAGCACGGCTTCACGCTGCACGACCGCGTGGTCAACCACGGCTTCTACCGCACGCCGCACATGTTCTGCTACCACATCAACGCGGGCCATCCGGTGCTCGACGAGGGCAGCCGCTACATCGCGCCGATCCGCCACACGCCGTGGGCCGCGCATGCCGACGCACTGCGCAAGCAATCGGTGGGTTACCGCACCCAGCCCGGACCGCAAGCCGACTTCCACGAGCAGGTCTACGAGCATGCGATGGCGGCCGATGAGCAAGGGCGCATCCCGGTCGCGCTGGTCAACGAGGGCTTCGACGGCGGCCATGGCATCGGCCTCGCGGTCGAGGTCAACCGCGACGAGTTCCCGTGCCAGTTCCAGTGGCAGAACTACCAGCGCGGCCAGTACGCGATGGGCATCGAGCCAAGCACCAACCACGTGCTGGGCAAGCCCTTCGCGCGCGAGCGCGGCGAGCTGATCTGGCTCGAGCACGGCGACGAGCGCCGCTACACCACGCGCTTCTCGGTGCTCGACGGGCGCGGCGAGATCGCGGCCTTCGAGGAGCGCGTGCGCGCCATCTGCGCGCAGCCCGCCGACGAATACCCGGCCATCACCGGCCGCTGGGACTGAGGCGCGAAGATGGGCGAGCCGGTGCGGACATCGCGGCAGGGCGTCTCGTTGCGCGGAATACTCGGCAACATGAAGACGAAGACATCGACGCCCCCCGCCGAGGCCCCCGGCCGCTCGCGACTGGCCGACGTCGCGCGCGTGGCCGGCGTTTCCAAGGCCACGGCCGACCGCGCGCTGCATGCGCGCAAGGGCGTGCGCTCGGCCACGGTGCAGCGCGTGGTGCGCGCGGCTGCCCAGCTGGGCTATCTGCCCGACGAGAGCCTGCACCAGGTGCTGCGCCCGAGGCCGATGGAGCTGATCTTCCTGCTGCCGGCCGGCACCAACCAGTTCATCCGCATGCTCGGCGACTACGTCGGCATCGTCGAGAAGCAGCTCGAGCCCTTCAACGTGCGCTGCCGCCGCGTCGAGATCGAGGGCTTCGATGCCGAGGTGCTGGCCGCGCGGCTGCTGCGCCATGGCCGGCAATGCGACGGCATCGCCTTCGTGCCGCTCGAGCATCCGGCCGTGCGCGAGGCTGTCGCCACGCTGGCCGACCAGGGCGTGCACCTGCTCACGCTGCTGTCGGATCTGCCGGGCTCGCGGCGCGCCGCCTATGTGGGCATCGACAACCACGCGGCCGGCCGCACCGCGGGCTACCTCATGGGCCGCATGCTCGACCGCAAGTCGGGCAAGGTCGGCCTGATCGCGGGCAGCCTCAGCTACCGCGGCCACGAGGAGCGCGAGGTCGGCTTCCTGCAGGTGCTGGCCGAGCAGTTCCCGGGGCTGCGCGTGGTGGGCCTGCGCGAGGGCCACGACGACGTGGCGCAGAACTACCGCCAGGCGCGCACCTTGCTGCGCCAGCATGCCGACCTGGTGGCGCTCTACAACATCGGCGGCGCCTCCGAAGGCATCGGCCGCGCGCTCAAGGAGGCGGGCCTGGACCGCAAGGTGGTCTTCATCGGCCACGAGATCACGCCTGACACCCGCGCCATGCTGATCGACGGCACGCTCGACGCGGCCATCAACCAGAACCCGCAGACCGAGGTGATGAACTGCGTGCGCATCTTCGCCAACCTGCGCGCGGGGCGCGATGCGCTCGCGGGCGTGGAGCCGGTGCGCGCCGGCATCGCGGTGCGCGAGAACCTGCCCTGATCCCACTTTTCCTCACACGACTTCAGAGACACGACACGACCATGGACATGACAGGCAAGAAGGTGCTGGTGACCGGCGCCGCCGGCGGACTCGGCACCAGCATCTGCTGGGCTTTCGCGCGCGCGGGCGCGCAGGTGCTGGCGCTGGACATCGATCCGGCCAAGGGCGAGCGCCTGGTCGCGGCCGGGGAGGGCGAGGGCGCCGAGGTGCGCGCGCGGCTGCGCTTCGTGCAGGGCGACCTCGCCGATCTCGGCGCGCTCGCGGCGCAGCTGGCCGCGCTCTTCGAGGCCCAGGGCGGCATCGACGTGCTGATCAACAACGCCGCCATCTATCCCTCGCGCAGCATCGAGGAGTTCAGCATCGAGGAGCATCGCCGCGTGCAGGGCGTGAACGTCGATGCGGCGCTGGTCTGCGTGCAGGCCGCGCTGCCGCACATGAAGCGCCAGCGCTTCGGCCGCATCGTCAACGTCGTCAGCATCACGATGTACGGCGGCTGGCCGCTGCTGCTGCCCTACGTCACCTCCAAGGGCGCGCTGCTGGGCATGACGCGCGCGATGGCGCGCGAGCTCGGGCCGCACGGCATCACGGTCAACGCGGTGTCGCCGGGCGCCTTTCCGACCGATGCCGAGAAGATCCATCCCGACCCCGAGGGCTACGAGCGCTTCGTGCTCGAGCACCAGTCGGTCAAGCGCCGCGGGGCGCCCGACGACATCGCGAACGCGATGTTGTTCTTCGCGAGCGAGGGCAGCGGCTTCATCACCGGCCAGACGCTCAACGTCGATGGCGGCTGGGTGATGCAGTAGCCGCCGAAGCTCCGGCCCCTCCGCTCCACGCCTCCATCACCAGCTAGGGAAATCCCGTGATCGCAGCCACGGGCTGCAACGCTAAAGTCGTACTTGTTAGCGCTAACAGTTAGCGCTAATAACCTCGCCAACAGCAGCGCGACGGCTTCGGCCGGACGCCTCGAATCCCACGGCAGGGCCTGCCGTCACCGGAGACAGACACACATGAAGCAACGCCTTTTCACCGGCCGCCGCGCGGCCCTCGCCGCGATCGCCATCGCTCCGGCCCTGCAGCTGCTCGCCGCGGGCAGCGCCCAGGCGCAGGCCGCCGGCAAGCAGGTCGTGACCTTCGCCGCATCGAGCTTCGCCGAGCCCGGCCGCGGCGAGAAGATGCGCGCCTGGATCGGCAAGTTCAACCAGAGCCAGGACAAGGTCGAGATCCAGCCCGTCACGATCCCGTTCTCGTCCTTCGCGAGCACCGTCTTCACGCAGATGGGCGGCAATGCCGGCCCCGACCTCGTGCGCTTCGACCTGCCCGAGTTCTACGCCGCGGTCGATGCCAAGCGCCTCGTGCCCATCGACGACGTGATCGCCGACGGCGCCTTCCCGCTCACGGGTCCCGACAAGTACATGAAGATCGGCGGCAAGCGCTACGGCGTGGTGTTCGAGGTCAGCAACTACGCGATGGTCTACAACAAGGCGCTGCTCAAGGGCACGCCACCTTCGAACTTCGACGAGTTCCTGGCCGCCGCCAAGGCCGCGACCGCCGCCGGCAACTACGGCTATGCCTACCGCGCCACCATGGCCGAGCGCGGCGGCTTCTGGTATGACCTGTGCAACTACGTCTACGGCTTCGGCGGCCGCTGGTCCGACGAGCAGGGCAACCCGACCATCAACAGCGCCAAGGTGATCGAGGGCGTGGCGGCCTACAAGAAGGTCTACGACGCCGGTGCGATCCCCAAGGGCGCCGATGCCGCCACCTACCGGCGCATGTTCGCCGAGGGCAAGATCGCGATGCAGGTCGACAACGGCGGCGTGGCCGCCAACCTCGCGACCCAGGCCAAGGGCTTCGAGTTCGGTGCCGCGCCCTCGCCGTTTCCCACCAAGGCGCAGGGCATGATCCTGGCGCCGATCAGCATCAACGCCAACAGCAAGAACAAGGCCGCCGCCGGTGCCTTCCTGCAGTGGATGCTGACGCCCGAGGCGCAGCGCGAGCTGCAGCTGATCCACGGCGCCTCGAGCGTCGCGATCGCCGTGCCGCGTTCGGCCGAGGAGGTCGCCAAGTGGCCCTGGATCTCGGTCTACGACCAGCAGACCGCCAACAGCGTGCCCGCGCTGCCGCAGGGCCTCGAGGTCAAGGCGCCCGAGATCCAGCAGATCGTGATCGAGCAGGTCATCAAGGTGCTGCAGGGTGGCGTCGATCCCGCCAAGGCGATGAACGACGCGCAGCAGACCGTGCTGAGCCGCGTGCTCAAGCGCTGAACCCGCGCCACATCCCGTGACGATGAACGCCACGCTGTCCTCCGCCGCCGCGGTGGCCCGCCGCGAGGGTGCGCGCCGCCGCGCGCGCCTCGACGGCCATCCGCTCGCGCCCTATGCGCTGGTGCTGCCGGCCACGCTCTACCTGCTCGTGTTCCAGGGCTATCCGCTGTTGCGCGAACTGGTGCTGAGCTTCACCTCGACCTCGCTGCTCGCGGCTTCGCAGGGCGAATGGGTCGGGCTGCAGAACTACGCCGACCTCTGGAACGATCCCGACTTCCACCGCGTGATCTTCACCACGCTGCTCTACACCGTGGCCTGCGTGGCCTCGGCGATCGGGCTGGGCCTGGCCTCGGCGCTGCTGCTCGACGCGCCGTTCCGCGGCCGCGGCATCGCGCGCGCCGCCGTCACCATCCCGTGGGCCGCGCCGCCGGTCGCGGTGGCGCTGATCTTCATCTGGATCTACAACGCCCAGTACGGCGTGTTCGGCCACACGCTGCGCTTCTTCGGCATTGCCGCAGGCAGCGAGAACTGGCTCGACAGCATGCAGCACGCCATGCCCGCGGTGCTGATCACCACCATCTGGCAGATCTTCCCGTTCGCCTCGGTGGTGCTGCTGGCGGCGCTGCAGGGCGTGCCTTCCGAGTTGCGCGAGGCGGCCGTGATGGACGGCGCCGACCGGCTCAGCGTGTTCAAGGCCGTGGTGTGGCCCACCATCCGGCCCTCGGTCGCGCTGCTGGCGCTGTTCTCCACCATCTGGTCGCTGCGCCGCTTCGACCTGATCTGGCTGCTCACGCAGGGCGGGCCGGTGGGCGCCACCAACACGCTGGTGATCGACCTCTACCGGCGTGCCTTCGTCAACCACCACCTGGGCCAGGCCGCGGCCGTCGGCATGGTGGGCGTGGCGATCGCGCTGGCCGTGACGCTGGTGTACTTCCGCTACACCGCGCGCGCCGAACGCGAAGGAGAGCGCTGATGCACGCCGCCATGAGCCGACAGGCGCTGCGCATGCTCGCGGTGCTGGTGCTGCTGGGCGCCGCGGCCTTCCCCATCTACTGGATGCTGGTGACCTCGCTCACGCCGACCGAGGCGCTGTTCGCCGACCGGCCGCAGCTGCTGCCGTCGCTGGGGCAACTGCCGGTGTACGCGAGCGTGTTCGCCATCAAGCCGGTGGCGAGCTGGCTCTTCAACAGCGCCTGCGTCGCGGTCGGCATCACGGTGCTGAGCATCGCGCTGGCGGTGTTCCCAGCCTATGCGCTGTCGCGCTTCCGCTTCGGCGGCAAGGGCGCGATCGGCTTCGGCCTGTTCGCCACCCAGATGCTGCCCGAGGCGATGCTGGTGGTGCCGCTGTACGCGATCTTCGCGCAGATGCAGCTGCTCAACACCCTGAGCGGCCTGATCCTCGCGAACACCGCCTTCACCGTGCCGGTGATCACCTGGATCCTCAAGGGCGCCATCGACGGCGTGCCGATCGAGGTCGAGGAGGCCGCGCGCGTCGACGGCTGCTCGCGCATCGGCATCGTGCTGGGCGTGGTGGTGCCGCTGATCGCGCCCACGCTGGCCGCGGCCGCGGTGATCTCCTTCTTCCATGGCTGGAACGAGTACGTGTTCGCGCAGACGCTGATCACCGAGGAGCGGCTGCACACGGCCTCCGTCGGCCTGGCCGGCTTCATCGGCGAGCTCAGCACGCCGCTCGATGCCGTGATGGCGGTGGGCGTGATGTACACGCTGCCGGCCGTCGTCTTCTACCTGATCGTGCAGCGCCACGTCGTTTCCGGCATGACCGCCGGCAGCGTCAAAGGCTGACCCCGAACCATCGAACCGAACACACAGCCATGGCTTCCATCAAGCTCCAGGACATCACCAAGAACTTCGCCGACAAGCATGTCGTCAAGGGCGTGTCGATCGACGTGCCCGACGGCGAATTCCTCGTGCTGCTCGGCCCCTCCGGTTGCGGCAAGTCGACCCTGCTGCGCATGCTCGCCGGGCTCGAGAGCATCAGCGGCGGCGAGATCCACATCAACGAGCGCCGCGTCGACGAGCTGCCGCCGACCGAACGCGACATCGCCTTCGTGTTCCAGTCCTATGCGCTCTATCCGCACATGACGGTGCGGCGCAACATCGCCTTTCCGCTGATCATGCGGCAGCACCGCTGGTGGTTCCACATCCCGCTGCTCGGCGGCATGGCCAAGCGGCGCATCGAGCGCTCGCCGGCCGTCTCGCAGCTGGTGGAGCGCACCGCGCGCACGCTGGCACTGACCGACTGGCTCGACAAGTACCCGCGCACGCTCTCGGGCGGCCAGCGCCAGCGCGTGGCCCTGGGCCGCGCGATGGTGCGCGAGCCGCAGGTGTTTCTGATGGACGAGCCGCTGTCGAACCTCGACGCCAAGCTGCGCACCACCATGCGCGCCGAGATCTCGAAGCTGCACCAGCGTGTGGGCGGCACCTTCGTCTACGTCACGCACGACCAGGTCGAGGCGATGACCATGGGCACGCGCATCGCGCTGCTCAAGGACGGCGTGGTGCAGCAGTTCGGCAGCCCGCGCGAGATCTACGAGGCGCCGGCCAACCTCTACGTGGCGCGCTTCATCGGCACGCCGCCGATGAACCTGCTGCAGGCCACGGTGAACGCCGACGGCA
>NZ_JBZAYE010000689.1:0-3637 GCF_058244205.1 Variovorax sp. 20P10.2.4 | reverse complement strand
GCCGGATGCCGCGCATCTTCGAGACCATCGGCGGCACGTGCCATTCGCCCGCGTTCTCGTAGCGGAACACGTTGACCGCGCCCGCGCCGCCGCCCGCGATGCCCTTGGGCGGCGAGGTGCCGCGCTCGCCGAACACGAAGACCTCGGCGTCCTGCTCGAGCAGCTCGATCTCGTAGACGGCACCGAGGCCGCCGCGGTGCCGGCCGTCGCCGCCCGAATCGGCGCGCAGCGACCATTCGGTGAAGCGCACCGGATAGGCCGCCTCGAGGATCTCCAGCGGCGGAATGGTCGCGGTCGAGATCGGCGCGTTGCCGTGCGAGAGCCCGTCGCCGCCCGAGTGGCCGCCATGGCCGCCGCCAAAGAAGCTGAACATCACCCAGCGCTGGCCCTCGCGGCCCTTGTCGCTGCGGTGGCCCGCGATCGACAGCGCATTGATGGTGCCGTAGGCCTGCGCGACGGCGCGCGTGGGATCGGCCTGCGCGGCGGCGCTGAAGATCACGTCGATCATGCGCAGGATGGTCTCGGTGTAGCCGCCGACCGGGCGCGGCCGCTCGGCGCTGATCACCAGCTTGTCGGGAATCAGGAAATCCACCGCGTCGAGCACGCCGGCATTGGCCGGCACATCGGGGAACAGGTGCTTGAGCGCGACGTAGCAGGCCGCCACGGCCGTGGCGCGCGAGATGTTGACCGGCCCCGCGCATTGCGCCGAGGTGCGCGAGAAGTCGAGCAGCAGCCGGTCGCCGGCCACCGTCATGTCGAGCGCGATGGTCAGCGGCTCGTTCACGATGCCGTCGTTGTCGAGCAGGTCCTCGAAGCTGTAGCGGCCGTCGGGCAGCGAGGCGATGTGCGAGCGCATCAGCCGCAGCGCGCGGCCGCGCAGCTCGCCGAGCGCGGCCAGCACCAGGTCGTCGCCGTACTCGTCGAGCAGGCCGTTCAGCCGCTTCGCGCCGAGCTCGAGCGCCGCGAGCTGGCCGTTGAGGTCGCCCCAGAGGCTGTCGGGCAGGCGCGTGTTGGCCTGCAGGATCGCGAGCACGTCGGCATCGAGCTTGCCGTCGCGCACGATGCGCACCGGCGGGATCTGCACCGCCTCTTGCCAGCACTCGGTGGCCGCGGGGTTGTAGTTGCCGGGCACCGCGCCGCCCACGTCGTGCCAGTGCGCGGCCGAGGCCATGTGGCAGTAGAGCTTGCCGTGGCGGAAGAAAGGCTTGACCAGCTTGAAGTCGTTGGCGTGCGTGCCGCCGTCGTAGGCATCGTTGCTGATCCAGATGTCGCCGTCCTTCATGCCGCCGCGCGGCTCGGCCGCGGCGACGGTGGCGCGCACCGCGAAGGCCATGGCGCCGACGAACACCGGCAGGCCCGACTTGCCCTGCACCAGCGTGTCGCCGCTGGTCGCGTCGTACAGGCCGTGGCAGGCGTCGTGCGCCTCGGCGATGATGGGATTGAACGCGCTGCGGTAGAGCGTGGCGTCCATCTCGTCGGCCACCTGCTCGAGGCGGCCGCGCAGCACGGCGAGCGTGACGGGGTCGAGTGTGTCGTTCATTCGGTTCTCCATGTCGATGCGGCTCTCTTCGCGGAATACCGCGGAACCGGCTTTGCCGGGCCGCTGGTATTGCCCCCTGGAAGGGGGTTGGCGGCCACACGAAGTGGGCAAGCCTGGGGGTCAGTCAACTTTTGCGCCGCTGGTCTTGACGACCTTGGCCCACTTGTCGATTTCCTTCTTCACGTGGGCGGCGAATTCCGCCTGCGTGGAACCCACCGGCTCGGCGCCGAGCGCGGCCAGCTTCTCGCGCACCTCGGGCAACCTGAGGATGCGCTGCACCTCGGCCGAGAGCTTGTCGACCACCGGCTGCGGCGTGCCCTTGGGCGCGAACAGGCCCGACCAGGCATCGGCATAGAAGCCCGGGTAGCTCTCGGCGATGGTCGGCAGATCGGGCAGCGAGGGCGAGCGGCGCAGGCTGGTGAGCGCGATCGCGCGCAGCTTGCCGGCCTTGACGTGCGGCAGCGCCGAGGGCAGCCCGTCGACCATCATCTGCACCTGGCCGGCCAGCAGGTCGGACACCGCGGGCGCGCTGCCCTTGTAGGGCACGTGCGTGATGTCGACGCCGGCCTCGGCCTTGAGCATCTCCATGCCCAGGTGCGCGGCCGTGCCATTGCCCAGCGATGCGTAGTTGAGCTTGCCGGGCTCCTTCTTCGCGAGCGCGACCAGCTCGGCCAGGTTCTTCGCCGGCACCGAGGGATGCACCACCAGCACGTTGGGCACCACGGCCACCTGGCTGATGGCGACGAAGTCGGCCACCGGGTCGTAGGGCATCCGGCTGTAGAGCGAGGTGTTGATGGCGTGCGAACCGGTCACGCCCATCACCAGCGTGTAGCCGTCGGCCGGCGCCTTGGCCACGAGGTCCGAGCCCACGTTGCCGCCCGCGCCCGCGCGGTTGTCGACCACCACGGGCTGGCCCCAGTGCTCGCTCATCTTCACCGCGACCAGCCGCGCCGCGGCATCGGTGGCACCGCCCGGCGGGAAGGGCACGACGATGCGGATCGCCTTGTCGGGAAAGCCGCCGGCCTGGGCGGCGGCGACGAGCGGCAGGCACACGAGCAGCGTGCTGGCGAGGTAGCGCAGGAGTTTCATGGTGGGTGGGGCGTGAAGGTGGTGAAGAGGAATCGGGTCAGAGCCGTTGCCACAGCGCGCCGAGCGCGGTGCCGGTGGGCGCGTCGAGCACGCCGTCGCAGAAGGCCTGGGCGCGCGCCGGCGCGACGGACTGCGTTGCGTAGTGCGCGAACTTGGCGAGCAGGGTTGCGCGGTCCAGCGGGTTCTGGGCGTCGCCCGCGATGGTGGTCACGGTCTCTTCGTGCGTGCCGCCGTCGTGCGTCAGCGCGAGCGTGGCGCCGCGCTCGCGGCGCGCCGTGAGACCGGCGTCGACCTCGAGCTCGACCAGTGCCTCGAGCCGGCGCAGCTCGGCGTCGTCGAAACGCGGCGCGGCATAGACCGAGGGATCGACGTCGCCGAAGCGCAGCATCGCCGCGAGGCCGAAGCTCAGGCTGAACTGCGCCTGGATCGGCGTGCGCGGCGCGCGGTTGCCGCAATAGACGATCGCCTCCTCGTAGACCGTGAGCACGATGCGGCGGATGCCCGTGGTGTCGCCGGCCAGCCGTTCACGCAACGCACGCGCGGCGGTCGCGCCGTAGTGCACGTGGCGCACGGCCGCGAAGGGCTTGAGGTAGGCGTCGCGCAGCAGCAGCGTCGACGCGTCGGGCAAAGGCTGCGCGGTGGCCGCCGCATGGTTCGCCGCGTAATGCGCCAGCGCGCCCTCGGGCGCGTCGATGCCGGCCGCGCTCGCAAAGGCCGCCTGCAGCCCCAGAGAAGCGCTGTGGCCCAGGTAGGTGTTGCGGGCCGTGCGGCCCTGCGCCACCGGCAGGTAGAGGCTGGTGGCGAGCTGGCAGGCCGCGATGTCGATGGCCTGCACGATGGCCTCGGGCGCCAGGCCCAGCAACCGCGCCGCGCCCGCCGCCACGCCGAGCGCGGGCCAGTTGGCATCGACGTGCATGCCGGGGCGGATGCGCAGCCAGGCGCCGCAGCGCGCGCCGACCTCGTAGCCGAGCACGAAGGCATCGACGAATTCGCCGAGGCTGGCACCGC
>NZ_JBZAYE010000688.1:0-3656 GCF_058244205.1 Variovorax sp. 20P10.2.4 | reverse complement strand
GCTCGCGCAGGTCAACCCGATGGCGCAGGCGCTCGGCCTGTTCGAGGCGCTGGCGCGGCTCGACGGCCGCACCGATGCGCCGGTGACGCTGCCGCTGTCCCCCACCCTCTCGCTGAGACTGCTGCTGCGGCCCGGCGGGCATTGACGGAAAACCCCGAATGAAGCCGACCGCCCCTCGTTACGACGCAGTGATCATGGGTGGCGGTCTGGCAGGGCTCACGCTCGCGCTGCAGCTGCGCCAGCGCTTCGACGACCTCTCGGTGCTGGTGCTCGAGCGCCGCGCGCACCCGGTGCCGCATGCGGCGCACAAGGTGGGCGAATCGTCGGTCGAGATCGGCGCCCATTACTTCGACACCGTGCTGGGCCTGAAGCCGCACTTCGAGAACGCGCAGCTGCGCAAGTTCGGCTTCCGCTTCTTCTTCAGCGAGGGCCGGCGCGACATCGACGGCGTGACCGAGATCGGCGCCAGCCGCTACCTGTCGGTGCCCAGCTACCAGATCGACCGCGGCATCCTCGAGAACTACCTCGCGCAGGAGGCCGCGCGCCACGGCGTGCACTTCGCCGACGACGCCTTCGTGCGCCGCATCGAGCTGGCCGAGGACGGCGCCACCCACCACCGGCTGCAATGGACCCAGGGCGGCGAAACCCGCGACACCGAGGCGCGCTGGCTGATCGACGCCTGCGGGCGCGCCGGCCTGCTCAAGCGCAAGCTGGGGCTGGCGCAGCCCAACGACCACGACGTGAACGCCGTGTGGTTCCGCATCGGCGAGCGCATCACCATCGACCACTGGAGCGACGACGAGGCCTGGCGCGCGCGCTGCGATCCGCAGGCGCGCTGGCTGTCGACCAACCACCTGGTGGGCGCGGGCTACTGGGTGTGGCTGATCCCGCTGGCCTCGGGCTCGCATTCGGTGGGCATCGTGGCCGACCAGAAGCTGCATCCGCTGGCCACCATCGACACCTTCGACAAGGCCATGGCCTGGTTCGCGACCTACCAGCCGCGGCTTTACGAGGCGCTCGACGGCAAGCGCCACCTGCTGCAGGACTTCGCGTTCCTGCGCCACTTCTCGTACGGCTGCAAGCAGGTGTTCTCGGACCGGCGCTGGGCGCTGACCGGCGAGGCCGGCCTGTTCCTCGACCCCTTCTATTCGCCGGGCAGCGACTTCATCGCGATCGGCAACACCTACATCACCGACCTGATCGCGCACGACCGGCGTGGCCGCTCGATCGAGGCGCGCGCACAGCTCTACGACCAGATCTACCACTCGTTCTACGAGAGCACGCTGGCGCTCTACCAGGACCAGTACCCGCTGTTCGGCGATCCCGAGGTGCTGCCGGTGAAGGTGATCTGGGACTACGCCTACTACTGGGGCGTGCTGTCGCAGATCTTCTTCCAGGGCCGGCTCACCGACCTGGCGCTGCTGGGCGCCGTGCGCGACGAGCTGCAGCATTGCCAGCGCCTCAACCTCGCGGTGCAGGCGCTGCTGCGCGCCTGGTCGGGCGCGAGCGAGAAGCGCAACCGCGCGGCGATGCTCGACCAGGCCGCGATGCCGTGGTTCGCCGAGCTCAACCGCAGCCTCAACGACCGGCTCGACGACGCGGCCTTCAAGGCGCGCATCCGGGCCTCGACCGCGCAGCTGCGCCGGCTGGCCGGCGAGATCCTCGCGCGGGCGCGCGACTGCGATCCGGCGCTCGAAGCTGTCGCGCTCGAGGCCCTGCTCGCGCAGCCCGAATACCGCGGCGCGGAGCGGCTTTCGGCGGCCCCGCAGCACGACGGCGCTATGCTTTTCGCAGTGCCGGCCGGTTGACACCGCGGCACCAGGTTTACCCAACTTTACGGAGCGTTCAAGCCAGCTTGCTCCCGGTGGAACACCATGAAGCGCATGAGCACCCCCCAACTCCTGATGATCGAAGACGACCAGCGCCTGGCGCAGATGGTCGGCGAATACCTCACCCAGTCGGGCTTCGGCTTCAACCATGCCGGCGACGGCGCCAGCGGCCTCGAGCAGCTGCAGCAGCACGCGCCCGACCTCGTCATCCTCGACCTGATGCTGCCCGACACCGACGGCCTCGAGGTCTGCCGCCGCATCCGCGCGCTGCCGGGCGCGATCTCCAAGGTGTCGGTGCTGATGCTGACCGCCAAGGGCGACCCGATGGACCGCATCATCGGCCTGGAGATCGGCGCCGACGACTACCTGCCCAAGCCCTTCGAGCCGCGCGAGCTGCTGGCGCGCATCCGCGCCGTGCTGCGCCGCCGCGGCGAGAGCAGCACCGAGGCCGAGGCGGCGTCGATGATGCGTTTCGGCACGCTCGAGATCGACCGCAACGCGCGCACCGTCTCGGTGGCCGGCCAGGTGGCCGACCTCACCTCCTACCAATTCGACCTGCTGGTCGCGATGGCCGAGCGCGCGGGCCGGGTGCTCACGCGCGACCAGATCATGGAAGCCGTGCGCGGCCGCGAGCTCGAGGCCTTCGACCGCTCGATCGACGTGCACATGGGCCGCATCCGCGCGGCGATCGAGGTCGACGCGAAGAATCCGAAGCGCATCCTCACGGTCCGCGGCGTGGGCTACGTGTTCGCCAAGCAGCAGGACTGAACGGCCGACGGGTGATTTCCGTCCCGCTCGTGGCACCTCTCCAGAAAAAGCGGCCGCCCCCGGCCGCCGCACTCCCCACCTCCCCATGATCAATCTGTACTCCCGCCACCTCTACGTGCGCATCTGGCTCGCGGTGGTCGGCGGCGTGGTGATCCTCACGCTGATGGCCAACTGGATCGTGCGCGTGGCGGCCGAGGCCGAGCGCGAGCGGCTGGCGCCGGTGCCGCGCGAGGTGGTGGTGCTCGACGCGCAGGACAAGCAGATCGGCGCCGGCAAGGCATTGCGCGTGCCGGGCCAGGGGCTGGAGTTCGACGTGACGCTCAGCGACGGCAAGGAGATCACGCTGCGCGTGGCGCCGCGCGAGCGCGCCACCGGCACCAGCGGCTTCGCGCCCTGGCGCACGCCCTTCGGCCTGGGCTGGATGATCGCGCTGGTCGGCGTGGCGGTGGCGCTCGGCGTCTATCCGATCGTGCGCCGGCTCACCAAGCGGCTCGAGACGCTGCAGCGCGGCGTGCAGCGCTGGGGCGAGGGCGATCTGTCGGTGCGCGTCACCGAGGAAGGGCAGGACGAAGTGGCCGATCTCTCCAAGCGCTTCAATGCATCGGCGGTGCGCATCGAACAGCTGGTGCGCTCGCACAAGTCGCTGCTGGCGAATGCCTCGCACGAGCTGCGCTCGCCGCTGACCCGCATCCGCATGAGCCTGGAGCTCATGGGCGACCAGCCGAGCCCCGCGGCGCGCGCCGAGATCTCGCGCAACATCGCCGAGCTCGACCAGCTGATCGACGAGATCCTGCTGGCCAGCCGGCTCGACGCCAGCGAGGCCGACATGGGCACCATCGAGGCGGTCGACCTGACCGGCCTGGCCGCCGAGGAATGCGCGCGCGTCGACGCCGAGCTCGACCTGGTGGCGGGCACCGACAACGCGGCGCTGACCGTGCCGGGCGTCTCGCGGCTGCTGCGCCGCGTGATCCGCAACCTGCTCGAGAACGCGCGCCGCTACGGCGCCGGCGAGATCTCGGTCGAGCTCGGCAGCGCCGACGGCCAGGCCACGGTGCGCGT
>NZ_JBZAYE010000687.1:0-3673 GCF_058244205.1 Variovorax sp. 20P10.2.4 | reverse complement strand
GCCAGGCACAGCGCGACGGCCAACGCGGCGGGAATGCTCTTGTTCATCGTTCTCTCCGCTTCAACGATCGCGCCGCGAGCGCACGCCCCAGCCCTTGCGCTCGAACAGCCGCTCCATCGCGTAGTAGAAGGCCGGCAGGATGAACAGCGTGAGCAGGGTCGACACCACCAGGCCGCCGACCACCACCGTGGCCAGCCCGCGCTGCACGTCGGTGCCCACGCCCGTGGCCAGCGCCGCGGGCAGCATGCCGACCGAGGCCACCGAGGCCGTCATCAGCACCGGGCGCAGCCGCTCGGTCGCGCCCTCGAGCACCGAGGCCCGCAGCGCCAGCCCCTCGCCGCGCACGCGGCGGAAGTTCGCGACCATGATGATCCCGTTCTGTATCGACACGCCGAACAGCGCGATGAAGCCCACCGCGGTCGCCATGTTGAGCGTCTCGCCCGCGAGGTGGACCGCGATCAGCCCGCCGAGCGTGGCCATCGGCACCACGCCGAGGATCAGCGCCACGTGCCGGATCTTGCCGAACTGGAAGAACAGCAGCACCGCCATGATCGCGACCACGATCGCGAGCGACACGCCCAGGCGCGCCTGCGCGCGCTGCTGGTTCTCGAACTGGCCGGCCCACTGCAGCCGGAACTTCGCGGGATCGAAGGGCACTTCCTTCGCGATTCGCGCGCGCGCCTCCTCGAGGTAGGAGGCCAGGTCGCGGTCGCGGTTGTCCACGCGCACCGTGATCTGGCGCTCGTTCATCTCGTGCGAGATGGTGCTCTCGCCGGTCTGCAGCCGGATGTCGGCGACCTGCGCGAGCGGCACCTTCGCGCCGTTGGCGCCGTTGAGCAGCAGCGCGCCGATGGCCTCGGTACCGCCCTTGGCGCTGGCCGGCAGCTTCACCGACACGTTGTAGGTGCGCGCACCCGCATACACCGTGATGATGGGCGCGCCGCCGATGCCGGTCTGCACCAGGCCCGCCACGTCGGCCGCGCTCACGCCCAGCCGCGCGGCCGCCTCGCGGTCGAGCCGGATCACCACCTGCGGGATCGGCGGCTCCTGGAACAGCGAGGCCGAGGCCGTGCCGCGCACCGTGCCCAGCAGCTCGACGATCCGGTTGCCGATGCGCCGGCTCTCCGCGAGGTCGTCGCCGTAGATGCGCAGCACCAGCGGACTGTGGGCGCCGCCCACGGCGTCGTTCACGCCGTCGATGATCGGCTGGCTGATGCCCACGTCGAAGCCCGGCATGCGCGCGAAGCGCTCGCCCAGCATGCGCACGAAGTCGGCCTTGTGCATGCCCGCGGGCCATTCGGCATAGGGCTTGAGGCCCACCGGCACCTCCATGTGCGAGGGCGTCCAGGGGTCGGTGCCGTCGTCGTTGCGGCCCAGTTGCGTGACCACGTAGGAGACCTCCGGGTACTCGAGCAGCACGTGGCGCAGCTCGGTGGCCATCTCGCTGGCCTTGTCGAGCGACAGGCCCGAGGGCAGCTGCACCTGCAGCCACAGCGCGCCCTCGTCGATGTCGGGCAGGAACTCGCGCCCGGCCGTGGCGCCGAGCACGGCCACCGCCAGCAGCGCGGCCACGCCCAGGCCGTAGGCGATGGCGGGCATCCCCAGCAGCAGGTCGAGCGCGCGCCGGTAGGCCGCGGTGAGCCACAGCAGCGGCCGGTTGACGAAGGGACGCCGCGGCTTGCGCAGCGCCACGTAGGCCAGGCTCGGGATCAGCGTGAGCGCGCACAGCAGCGCGCCGACCAGCGCGTAGCCGACGGTGAAGGCCATCGGCCGGAACAGCTTGCCCTCGGCGCGCTCGAAGGCGAACAGCGGGAAGTAGGCCGTGATGATGATCAGCGTGGCGAAGAAGATCGGCCCCGACACGTGGCTCACGGTCTCGAGGATGTTGCCCTCGGTGAGCGTGGCGTTCGGTTCCTCCTCGCGCCGCCGCAGGATCGCCTCCATCACCACGATGGCGCCGTCCACGATGATCCCGAAGTCGATCGCGCCGAGCGAGAACAGGTTGGCCGGCATGCGGGTGAAGTGCATCACGATGAACACCGTCACCAGCGACATCGGGATCGCCATCGCCGCGACCACCGCGCTGCGCGGGCTGCCGAGGAACAGGATGAGCACGAAGCACACCAGCGCCATGCCCTCGAGCACGGTGTGCGTCACCTTGTCGACCGTGAGCTTCACCAGGTCGTCGCGGTCGATGTAGGGCACGATGCGCACGCCCAGCGGGGCCAGCTCGGCCTGCAGCGCGTCGATCTTCCGGTGCACGCCCTCGAGCACGCGCGAGGGGTTCTCGTACTTGAGCATCAGCACGATGCCCTCGATCGTGTCGGGGTCGGTGTTCTTGCCCAGGATGCCGCCGCGCTCCTGGTGCCCGAACTGCAGCCGCCCGAGGTCGCGCACCAGCACCGGCGCGCCGCCGCTGTTCGACACCATCACCGCGCCCAGGTCGTCGAGCGAGCGGATCTGGCCGATGCCGCGCACCACGTAGCTCTGCTCGCCGCGCGCGATGCGCCCGCCGCCCGCGTTGGCGCTGCCGTTGTTGATCGCCGACACCACGTCGTTGAGCACCAGCCCGTGCGCCTGCAGCCGCGCGGGGTCGAGCTCGAGCTGGAACTCGCGCGTGAAGCCGCCGAAGTTGTTGACGTCGACCACGCCCGCCACCTGCTTGAGGGCCGGGATCACCTTCCAGCGCTGCAGCTCCGACAGCGCCATCAGGTTCATGCGGTCGGACTCGAGCGTGTAGCGGTAGATCTCGCCGGCCGGCCCCGCCACCGGCCCGAGCGCGGGCTGCGCGCCCGCCGGCAGGCTGACCTGCCCGATGCGCTCGGTCACGCGCTGGCGCGCGAAGTAGTCGTCGGTGCCGTCCTTGAAGGTCAGCGTGATCAGCGACAGGCCGAAGGTGCTGCTCGAGCGGATCGAGGCCAGCCCCGGCGTGTTGCTCAGCGCGCGCTCCAGCGGCGTGGTGATCTGCTGCTCCATCTCTTCCGAAGCCAGGCCGTTGACCTGCGTCGTCACCTGCACCGTGACGTCGCCGAGGTCGGGATAGGCCTCGACGGTCATCTGCGTCCACGACCAGGCGCCGAACAGCACCAGCGCGACCGACAGCGCCCAGGCCAGGTGCCGGCGGCGCAGGAACTGGGAAATGACGAGATTAATCATTGAGCAGCACGCCGCCACGGACCACCACGCGCTCGCCGGACGCGAGGCCGCCGCGGATGCGCACCCGGTCGCCGTCCTCGCGCCCGAGCTCGACCGCGCGCCGCTCGAAGGTCCATGGCTGCACCTCGACGAACACGCTCACGCTGTCGTTGTTCATCAGCAGGGCCGAGCTCGGCACCTGCGGCTGTGCGGCCTGCGGCAGCTCGAGCGCGGCGCTCGCGTACATGTTGGGCTTGAACACGCCCTCGGGGTTCGCGAAGACGATCCGCGCCCGGGCCCGGCGCGTGTCGGCATCGAGCGCCGCGCTCACGAAGGCGACCTGGCCCGCGAACCGGCGCCCCGGCTGCGAGGCCAGCGTCACCGTCGCGTCCTGGCCCGCGGCGACCAGCCCCAGCAGGTCCTCGGGCACGCCGACCGTGACCCAGACGCGCTCGAGGTTGGAGACGGTCATCAGCGCCGCGTTGGCGTCGTTGAGCACCGCGCCGCTCGCGGCATTCAGCGCGGTGATGGTGCCGGC
>NZ_JBZAYE010000686.1:0-3686 GCF_058244205.1 Variovorax sp. 20P10.2.4 | reverse complement strand
GCCCGATCCCACGCCGGCGCCCAAGGCGCCCGACATCGCGCTCGAGCGCGAGAAGAAGCTGCGTGAGGAAAAGGAACAGCGCGAGCGCGAACAGGAACAGCAGCGCCAGCAGGAAAAGAAACGCCAGGAAGCCCAGGCCAAGAAGGAGAAGGACCAGCTCGAGGCCAAGAAGCGCGAGGAAGACCGCCAGAAGGAACTGCAACAGCAGAAGCAGGCCGAGCAGCAGAAGCTCGCGGAACAGAAGAAGCGCGACGACGCCAAGAAGCTCGAGCAGCAGAAGGCGCAGCTCGACAAGGACCGCCAGGACAACCTGCGCCGCCTGATGGGCCAGGCCGGCTCCACGGCCGAGCAGACCACCGGTCCGCGCTCGGGCAAGGGCGCGGGCAGCGGCGGTCCGTCGGCCGGCTACTTCGGCCGCGTGGCCGCGCTGATCAAGCGCAACGTGGTGTTCGATCCGAACTCGATCAGCGACAACCCCGCGGCCGAGATCCAGATCCAGACCTCGCCCGACGGCACCATCGTCGGCACGCCGCGCCTCGTGAAGTCCAGCGGCAATGCCGCCTGGGACGACGCCGCCCTGCGCGCGGTGCAGAAGACCGAGGTGATGCCGCGCGACGTCGACGGCCGCGTGCCCTCGCCGTTCCCGATCATCAGCGTGCGGCCGAAATCGCAGTGATGCGGTGAAGACGCGAGCGGCGCGGCGCTTCGGCCCCGCGCCGCCGCTGTCTTAGCGCCGAATGAGCGCGCGCGCCGGCCCGGAACTCGCGGCCTCCGGGCCCCTCTACCGCCCACAACAACACGGCGGGGAAGAGCGCTCCCTCACAAAAGAACGATGAAGCCCAACGGACACATCCGGTATGGCAGCAGCCCCCTGCTCGCGAGCAGGACACCGGTCTGGCGCAGCAAGCTCATCGTCGCGGCCGTGGCCTTCGGCTTCCTGCTGCTGGCGGTGCGCGCGGCCTACGTGCAGGTCTTCGACAACGACTTCTTCCAGCACCAGGGCGAGGTGCGCTACCTGCGCACGCTCGAACTGCCGGCCAACCGCGGCCGCATCCTCGACCGCAACGGGCTGATCCTGGCCTCCGACATTCCCGCGCCCAGCATCTGGGCCATTCCCGAGGACATCGAGCGCGACGATCCCGCCGTGCAGGGCCGGCTGCACGAGGCGGCGCGGTTGCTCGGCATGCCGCAGAAGGACTTCGACAAGAAGCTCGAGGACGAGGACAAGAGCTTCGTCTGGATCCGGCGCCAGGTTGACGAGTCGGTCGCCAAACAGGTGGCGGCGCTCGGCATCAAGGGCCTCTACCTGCGCCGCGACTACCGCCGCCAGTACCCCGAGGGCGAGGCCGCGGCCCACCTGGCCGGCTTCACCAACGTCGAGGACATCGGCCAGGAAGGCGTGGAGCTGGCCTTCGACAAGGACCTGGCCGGCAAGGCCGGCTCGCGCCATGTGCTCAAGGACCGGCTCGGCCACATCGTCGAGGACACCGAGGACCAGGTGCCGCCGACCGACGGGCGCGACATCCAGCTGAGCATCGACGACCGCGTGCAATCGCTGGCCTACGAGAAGATCCGCGACGCCGTGGTCGCGAACAAGGCCCGCGCCGGCAGCGTGGTGGTGGTCGACGCGCGCACCGGCGAGCTGCTGGCGATGGCCAACTACCCGAGCTACAACCCCAACGACCGGCGCAACCTCAGCGGCGAGCAGCTGCGCAACCGCGCCATGACCGACGTCTTCGAGCCCGGCTCGACCATGAAGCCGATCACCATCGCGACCGCGCTGCAGCTCGGCCGCGTCACGCCCAAGACCATCATCGACACCAATCCGGGCCGCATCACCGTCTCGGGCGCCACCATCCACGACGACGAGAACTTCGGCGTGCTCACGGTCGAGGGCGTGATCCAGAAGTCGAGCAACGTCGGCGCGACGAAGATCTCGCAGCGCATGTCGGCGCAGGAGATGTGGAACTCGCTGACCGCGGTCGGCCTGGGCCAGAAGCCGCAGACCGTGTTCCCGGGCGCGGTGACCGGGCGGCTGCGGCCGTGGAAGTCGTGGCGGCCGATCGAGCAGGCCACCATGTCCTATGGCTACGGCCTGTCGGCCTCGCTGTTCCAGATCGCCCATGCCTACACCGCCTTCGCGCACGATGGCGAGGTGATCCCGGTCAGCCTGCTGAAGAACGACGGCACGCCGCCCACGGGCGTGCAGGTGTTCTCGCCGCTGGTGGCCAGCGAGGTGCGCCAGATGATGCACCTGGCGGCCGCGCCCGGCGGCACCGCGCCGCTGGCGCAGACCATGGGCTATTCGGTCGGCGGCAAGACCGGCACCGCGCACAAGCAGGTCGGCAAGGGCTATGCCTCCGACAAGTACCGCGCCTGGTACACCGGCATGTCGCCGATCGACAAGCCGCGCATCATCGTCGCAGTGATGGTCGACGAGCCCGGCGCCGGCAAGTACTTCGGCGGGCTGGTGGCCGCGCCGGTGTTCAGCCAGGTGGTGCAGGAGACCCTGCGCATCATGAACGTGCTGCCCGACCTCGCGGTCGCGCCGATGGCGCACTGACGAAGGACGGCACCGCCACGGTGCTCGTTTAGGATCGTCGGCAACTCTTGTTACCGGCGATCCCGACATGGTCGACTCCTCTCCCGGCGCCCCCTCCCCCACGCTTTCTCCCGTCGGCCTGGCCGATCTGGTGCCGCTGCCCTACCAGCAGGCGCTGGCCGCCCACCTGCAGGCGAACGAACCCGAGGCCTGGCGCTGGGCCGCCTCGGCCGAGGCGCGCGAGGAGCATGCGGCCGCCGTGCGTGCCGAGCTGCTGCGCCAGTCGTACCGGCTCGACGCCGACGCGCATCCCGAGCTGCACGCGCATGCCGCGCTGGTCGCGCAGCGGCTCGGCGTCACGGTGCCGATCACCCTCTACCAAGGACCGGACGGCGCGATGAACGCCGCCATCCACACGCTGCCGGGCGAGGCCCACATCGTGCTCTCGGGCCCGCTGCTCGAGCGGCTGCAGGGGCCCGAGTTGCAGGCCGTGCTCGGCCACGAACTCGCCCATCACCTGCTGTGGACGCGCGACGACGGCCGCCACCTCGTGGTCGACCGGCTGCTGCAGGCGACCGCGACCGATCCGCGCGCCGACGCGAGCCACCTGCAGACGGCGCGGCGCCACAGCCTCTACACCGAGGCCTTCGCCGACCGCGGCGCCTGCGTGGGCTGCGGCGCGCTCGAGCCCGCGGTCAGCGCGCTGGTCAAGGTGCAGACCGGCCTCGCGCAGGTCCATGCCGCGAGCTACCTGCGCCAGGCCGACGAGATCAGCGCCGGGCCTGATGCGGCCACGCGCGGCGCCAGCCATCCCGAGGTCTTCGTGCGCGCCCGCGCGCTGCGGCTGTGGAGCGAGCGCGATGCGCAGGCCGATGCCTGGCTGGCCGGCGCGCTCGAAGGCCCGCTCGACCTCGGCACGCTCGACGTGCTGGGCCAGGAGCGCGTGGGCGGCCTGACCCGCGCCGTGGTCGCGCGGCTGCTGCGCGAGCCCTTCATGCAGTCCGATCCATTGCTCGCGCATGCGCGGCGCTTCTTCCCGGGCTTCGTGCCCTCCCTGCCGCAGGCCGTCGAGCCGCCGCCGCCCGATCCGCTGCCCGCCGGGCTGCACGACTACATGGCCAGCGTGCTGGTCGATTTCGTCGCG
>NZ_JBZAYE010000685.1:0-3690 GCF_058244205.1 Variovorax sp. 20P10.2.4 | reverse complement strand
TGCGCGCGCACGCCGCCGACGTCGAGCACCGGGCCGCAGGGCACGCCCGCGCGCATCAGCTCCTGCGCGATGGCCTCGCCATCGCGCGTGGCCAGCAGCGCCTCGAGCTCGGCCTTGAGCGCCGCCGCGTTCGCGAGCCGCTCGCTGTTGTGCGCGAAGCGCGGATCGTCGGCCAGCTCGGCGCGGCCCAGCAGCGCGACCAGGCGGCGGAACTGGCCGTCGTTGCCCACGGCGATGAACACGTTGCAGCTGCGCGTGGCGAAGGCGTCGTAGGGACAGATGTTGGGATGCGCGTTGCCGCTGCGCCCCGCGACGCGGCCCGACAGGAAGTGGTTGGGCAGGTGCGGATGCATCAGCGAAACGCCGGTGTCGAACAACGTGGCCTCGACCGACTGGCCCCGGCCCGAGCGCTCGCGCTCGCGCAGCGCCATCAGGATGCCGATGACCGCGTGCAGCCCGGTCGCGATGTCGATCACCGGGATGCCCATGCGCAGCGGCGCGCCGCCGCGTTCCCCGTTGACCGACATCAGCCCGGTCATGGCCTGCGCGACCGCGTCGTAGCCCGGCAGGCCGCCCAGCGGGCCGTCGGCGCCGAAGCCGCTGACGCGGCAGTGCACCAGGCGCGGGAAGCGTTCGCGCAGGAAGTCCTCGTAGCCGATGCCCCAGCGCTCGAGCGTGCCGGGCTTGAAGTTCTCGACCAGCACGTCGGCGTCCGCGAGCAGGCGCAGCAGCAGCGCGCGGCCCTCGGGCAGCGAGAGGTCGAGCGCGACGCCCTGCTTGTTGCGGTTGACGCCGAGGAAGTAAGAAGCCGCGCCGTCGAGGAAGGGCGGGCCCCAGTCGCGCGTCTCGTCGCCCTGCGGTGGCTCGACCTTGATCACCTGCGCGCCATGGTCGGCCAGCATCTGGGTGCAGAAGGGGCCCCCGAGCACGCGCGACAGGTCGATCACGCGCAGGCCGGCCAGCGCGCCCGGCGTGGTTTGCGTCGCGTGCGTCATGCCGGGCTGGCCTCCACGGCGCCGCGCCGCAGCACGCGGGTAGCCTTGGCCTCGTAGCGCGGCAGCGCGCCCTCGTCGTGGCAGCGCACCTCGCACGTGAGGCCCAGCCGGGCCTTGAGCCGCACGCGCACCTCGCGCGCCAGGTCGTCGTGCGCGCAGGCCGCGCCGGGCACGCGCTCCACGGCCACCTCCATGTGGTCGAGCACGGTGCGCTCGCTGTCGATGTAGATCTGCCAGGCATCCTTGGCCAGACCCTCGACGCCCGCGATCACGTCCTCGATCTGCGAGGGATAGACCAGCACGCCGCGCACCTTGAGCATGTCGTCCGAGCGGCCGATGATGCGGCCGATGCGCGCATAGGCATGGCGGCCGCAGGCGCAGCGGTAGGGCTGGGCCGAACGGCGCACCAGGTCGCGCGTGCGCCAGCGCAGCACCGGCGAGGCCTCCTTGTCGAGCGTGGTGAAAACGATCTCGCCGACCTCGCCCGGCGCCACCGGGCGCAGGGTCTGCGGGTCGAGGATCTCGCTGAGCACGCTGTCGTCGTTGACCAGGTGCATCTCGTCATCGCCGTGCGAATGCGGGCAGGAAACGCCGAGCACCGGCCCGCCGGCCTCGGTGGTGCCGTAGATGTTGTGCGCCAGGAAGCCCTCGGGCATCAGCGCTTCCATCTCGCTGCGGAAGGTGGCCGACACCGACTGGCCGCCGAACAGCCCCACGCGCAGCGCCCAGTCGCGGCGCGGGTCGATGCCGGCCTTGCGCGCCTGTTGGATCAGCGTCATCAGCCACAGCGGCGACATGGTCGTGACCGTGTGGCGGTGGTCGCGCAGCCACTGCACCATCAGCTCGCCGCGGCCCGGGCCGACGGGGAAGTTGACCGCGCCGTAGGCCTTGAGCGCCTCGTCCATCGAGCTGCCGCCGATCCACAGGCCATAGCCGTAGCCCTGGTAGACGCGATCGCCCGCGCGCACGCCCACGGTGCGGTAGATGCGCGCGAGCTGGCGCACCAGCGTGTCTTCCCAGTCCTTTTGCGTGAATCCGAACAGCACCGGCAGGCCCGTGGTGCCCGAGGTGGCGCAGAAGCGCACCACCTGCTCGAGCGGCACCGTGAGCAGCGGGTACGGATAGAGCGCGCGCAGGTGGCTCTTCTCGAGCAGCGGCAGCGCCTGCAACGCGGCGCGGTCCTTCAGGTCGAGCGGCGAGGCGCCGGCCGCCGCGAAATGCGCCCGCCACTGCGGCGAGTCCGCGAGCCGGCGGCCGAGCGCGGCGAGCTTGGCGTCCTGGCGCGCCTGCAGTTCGTCGAGCGACAGGAAATCGTCGGCGGCATCGGCCGCGGCCTGCGCATTGCGGGATTCGGTCATGGGGCGTCTCCTTTGTTATTGGCTGCAGTCCGCGCTTCAGGCGGCGAGGTAGCGGCGCGTCTGCAGCACGCGGAAGCGCGGCAGCACGAAGGCGGTGTCGCACAGCGCCGCGTTGCCGGCGGCGTTGTGGCCGCTCACGTGCAGGTCGCTGAAGGCGGCGGACTGGTTCACGAGCATCGGGCCGGTCATGTCGAGCGTGAGATGCACGCCGGCATCGGCGGCCGCGTTCTTCGTGCGGCGCACGAAGGCCTCGTCGCGCGAGTACACCGACCAGGTGATCGCGCCGCGCGAGCGCGTGACCTCGTGCGCATGCCGCAGCGCCGCGTTGGCGTCCTCGGTCACGATCAGCAGGCTGATCGGGCCGAAGTGCTCGCGCGCGATGGTGTCCAGGGCTTCGGGCGGCACGGCGTAGAGGGCCGGGGTGCGCAGCATCGCATCGGGCAGGTCGGGATGCGCGAGCCGGCGCGAGGCGAACACCGGCTCGCCGAGCGATGCCGCCTCGACGGCGCGCGCCTCGGTCGCATCGCTCTGGATCGCGCCCAGCAATTCGATGGCGCGCACCGGATCTGCGACCAGCTTGGCCACGGCCGGGGCGAGGTCGGCCTTGAAATCCTCGACCGTCTTCGCCGTGCCGTCCTGCAGCCGGATGCCCGCGCGCGGCAGGTAGATGCTCTGCGGCGTGGTGCACATCTGGGCGCTGTAGAGGCTCAGCGTGAGCGCGAGGTTGCGTACCAGGCCGGGGTAGTCGCCGGTGCTCTCGATCAGCACCGCGTTGACACCCGCCTTCTCGGTGAAGACATGGGCCTGGCGCGCGTGGCTTTCGAGCCAGTCGCCGAATTCGGGACCGCCCGTGAAGTCGATCAGCTTCACGCGCGCATCGAGCGCGAGTGCCTTGGTCTTGGGCGCGGCGCGCGTGTCGACCAGCAGCTGCACCACGTCGGCGTCGAGCCCCAGGCCCGCGAGCACCGTGCGTGCCGTATCGACGCACAGCGCGAGCGGCAGCACGGCCGTGGGATGCGGCTTCACGACCACCGGGTTGCCCGTGACCAGGCTCGCGAACAGGCCGGGGTAGGAGTTCCAGGTCGGGAAGGTGGCGCAGCCGATCACGGCCGCGATGCCGCGCGGCAGGATCTCGAAAGTCTTCTCCACGCGCAGCGGCCGGCGCGCATCGGGCTTCTCCCAGAGCACGCGCGCCGGATAGGCGCCCATCTCGCGCACGGCGATGGCCACGGCCTCGAGCGCGCGGTCCAGCGCATGCGCGGTGCCGGCCTGGAAGGCCATCGCGAACGGCTGGCCGCAGGCATGCATGCAGGCGAAGGCCATCTCGAAGGCGCGCT
>NZ_JBZAYE010000684.1:0-3708 GCF_058244205.1 Variovorax sp. 20P10.2.4 | reverse complement strand
TGGGCGACGAGATCCGCCAGCAGATCGAGCGCCTGGGCATCGAGCGGCGGCCCGAGGTGCTGGTGCAGGGCGAACTGCCCAAGCGGGTGCTGATGGACCGCTTCCGCGAGGGCGACACGATGGGCCGTCCCGGCTGCGTGCTGGTCGCCTCGGCCTCGTTCTGGGAGGGTTTCGATGCGCCCGGCGATGCCTTGCAACTGGTGGTGATCGACAAGCTGCCGTTCCCGCCGCCCAACGATCCGCTGGTCGAGGCGCGCTCGCAGCGGCTCGAGGCGCAGGGCCGCAGCTCCTTCGGCGACTACTCGCTGCCCGAGGCCGCGGTGGCGCTCAAGCAGGGGGCGGGGCGGTTGATCCGGCGCGAGACCGACAGCGGCGTGCTGGTGATCTGCGACACGCGGCTGGTCGCGATGGGCTATGGCCGGCGCCTGCTCGGGGCGCTGCCGCCGATGCGGCGGCTCGAGACCGAGGCCGATCTCGACGCGGCGATCGCGGACCTGGCCGTGCCGGTGCAGGACTGAAGCGCGCGCCGCGCGGGCGATAAAAAAGCCCGAGGGCTCGCGCCGTCGGGCTTTCGTATGGGGTCAGCCGAGCCGGCCGGCCGCCATCACCACATCTTCCACCAGGGATCGTCCTTGGTCTTGAAGCCTTGCGAGAGGTAGGTGCTCTGCGGGTAGTTGGAGGTCAGCACGCGCTGCGCGTCGTCGCGCAGGTCGTTCATGCCGAGCGCGTCGTACGAGCGCACGATGATGTAGAGCGCTTCCTCCACGGCGGGCACTTCGCGGTAGTCGGCGATCGCGCTCTGGGCGCGGTTGATGGCCGCCAGGTAGGCGCCGCGCGAGTAGTAGTAGCGCGCCACGTGAACCTCGTACTGGGCGAGCGAGTTCACGATGTAGTTCATGCGCTGGCGCGCATCGGGCGTGTAGCGCGAGTCGGGGAAGCGCGTGATCAGTTCCTTGAACGACTCGAATGACTCCTTGGCCGCCTTCTGGTCGCGCTCCGACAGGTCCTGGCGCGTGAGGAACGCGAACATGCCGAGGTCGTCGTTGAAGTTGACCACGCCCTTGAGGTACAGCGCATAGTCGAGCGCGGGGCTGGCGGGGTGCAGCTTCAGGAAGCGGTCGATGGTGGAGACCGCGGCCGCCTTGTCGCCGCCCTTGTACTGGGCGTAGGCCTTCTCGAGCTGGGCCTGCTGGGCCAGGGGGGTACCGGCGGCACGGCCCTCGAGCTTCTCGTACAGCGGCACGGCCTTGTCGTAGGCGCCGGAGCCGGCTTCGTCCTTGGCTTCCGCGTAGATCCGGTTGGGGCTCCAGGTCGCGGTCTTGTCGTCCTTGGTGCTCGAACAGCCGGCGAGCAGCGCGAGGGCGCTGAGCGCCATCCAGGCTGGGACCGATAATTTGGCGCGAATCATCACATGCGGCTTTCGTGAAACAGTTGCCCTCAATTATATCGACCGACCCCCGCGACAACTCCCCGGAGGCGGCCGAGCTCGACGAGGGCGCCGATCCGTCCGAAGCCAGCGAGTGGCGGGATTTCGTCGTCGACCCCGCGCAGCACGGACTGCGGCTGGATCGCGCGCTGGCCGCATTGGTTCCCGAGTTCTCGCGCAGCTACCTGCAGCAGCTGATCGAGGCCGGCGCCGTCGAGCTTCAGGGCCGCGCCGCCACCAAGGCCTCGGCGGCCGTGCGGGCCGGGCAGGCGGGGCGGGTCGAACTGCGCCCCACGCCACAGAGCCAGGCGTTCCGGCCCGAGCCGATGGAGATCGTCACCGTCTACGAGGACGAGCACCTGCGCGTGATCGACAAGCCGGCCGGCCTGGTGGTGCATCCCGCCCCGGGCCACTGGAGCGGCACGCTGCTCAACGGCTTGCTCGCGCTCGATCCCAAGGCGCTGCTGCTGCCGCGCGCGGGCATCGTGCACCGGCTCGACCGCGACACCAGCGGGCTGATGATGGTCGCGCGCACCCGCGCCACCATGGACGCGCTGGTGGCGCTGATCGCCGCGCGCGAGGTCAAGCGTCAGTACCTGGCGCTGGGCCACAAGCCCTGGACCGGCGCGGCTGCGCGCCAGGTCGACGCGGCCATCGGCCGCGATCCGCGCAACCGGCTGCGCATGGCGGTGGTCGACCTGCAGCAGCACGCCGGCAAGACCGCCCGCACCCTGATCGAGCGCCTGGACAGCGAGGAGCGCGGCTGCGTGGTGCGCTGCACCCTCGAAACCGGCCGCACGCACCAGATCCGCGTGCACATGGCGTCGATCGGCCATCCGCTGGTGGGCGACACGCTCTATGGCGGCACGGCTGCCGCGGGCCTCGCGCGGCAGGCGCTGCATGCGTTCCGGCTGGCCTTCGTGCATCCGGTCACCAAGGCGCCGATCGCGCTGCATTCGCCCGTGCCGGCCGATCTTGCCGAGGCCTTGCGGGCCTGGGGGCTGGACTACAATCGCGCCTGACGGCCTCCAGGGCCGCCGCGCCGGCCGCTTGGTGCCGGCCCCGCGTTGCACTCGCCGCGTGCCGGCAACGCCTCCTTCCATCCTTCTGAACAAAAAAAGCGTCCCCCAAGGCGCCTTTTCCCGGACAACGCGAACCATGAATACGGCGGATGCCAAGCGCATTCTCGAAACCGCCTTGATCTGTTCGAGCCAGCCGCTGCCGGTGCGCGAATTGCGCGTGCTGTTCGACGACGCACTGGGTGTGGACACGATCAAGTCGCTGCTTCTCGAGCTGCAGGAAGACTGGACGCAACGCGGCCTCGAACTGGTCAGCGTGGGCAGTGGCTGGCGCTTTCAGAGCCGGCCCGAGATGCGCGACCACCTCGACCGTCTGCACCCCGAGAAGCCGCCGCGCTACACCCGCGCGGCGCTCGAGACCCTGGCCATCATTGCCTATCGCCAGCCGGTCACGCGCGGCGACATGGAAGACATCCGCGGCGTCACCATCAACTCGCTGATCCTCAAGCAGCTCGAGGACCGCAACTGGGTCGAGGTGATCGGCCACCGCGAGACGGTCGGGCGCCCGGCGCTGTACGCGACCACGCGCCAGTTCCTCGACGACCTCGGCCTGGCCTCGCTCGACCAGTTGCCGGTGATCGAGACGCCGGCCCAGCAGGCGGCACTGGTCGACTCGCTCGAGCGCGCGGGCGGCGGCAACCAGCCGGCGCTGCCGATCGACGAGCCGCCGGCGGAGGCCGAGCCGGCGCCGGCCGCCGACGAGACGGCGGTTGCCGTCGCGGCGGAAGAGGCGCAGACTGGGGCACCCCCCTCGGAACAACCCGAAGTCCAGCCGGCGATCGCGGACGATGCATCGCTGGCCGACGAAGCGATCGCCGACGAGATCGTGGCGACCGACAGCGCGCCGGTCGAGCCGGACATGGCTGCCGAGCCGGGCGATGCCGCCGCCCTCGACGAGCGAGGCGACGACGCCGAACAGCCAGCCCCCGCGGAAGCCCAGGCTTCCGCCGATACCGAACCCTCCGAAGAACCCCGCATCGATCCCGACGCTCCGCCGCCGGACGCGACCGATCCTGACGCAGTCCTCCCCGGAAAGACCTCATGAGCTCATCCGACCCCGACCAAGCGGCGATCCTGCCGATCGACCCCTTGTCCAATGAAAACACGCCGGAAACGACCGGCCAGTCCGCGGGCGATGCTGCGAAAGCCGTAGCGACGGCGGAGGAGGGCGCGGCACCGAAGCGGCGTCCGCGGCGCAAGAAG
>NZ_JBZAYE010000683.1:0-3712 GCF_058244205.1 Variovorax sp. 20P10.2.4 | reverse complement strand
CGCAGCCGCTGCGCCAGCAGCCGGTCGAGGTCGAAGGGCGCGAGCGGCTGGTCCTTGAGCACGCTGCCCAGGGTCAGCACCATGCGCCGCGTGGCGCGCAGCGCGAGCGGCGTGTAGGTGAACAGGTAGGCATGGCCGACGGTGCCGTCGTCCGCATGCAGGTCGACCAGCACCAGCGGCGCGGTCGCCACCACGCCCACGCTGGTACGCACCGGATGCTCGAGCGGCACGTTGACGCAGCGCGCCTGCACGTCGGCCACGCGCAGGCCGGTGTCGGGAAGGGAGTTCATGCGTGCGTCGTTCCTCACAGGCCGAGGTAGGCGGCCTTCACGCGCTCGTCGCCGAGCAGCTGCGCGGCCGGTCCGCCGAGCGCGATGGCGCCGGTTTCGAGCACGTAGCCGCGGTCGGCCACCGAGAGCGCGGCATGCGCGTTCTGCTCCACCAGCAGGATCGGGATGCCGCGCGACTTGAGCCGCGCGATGACGCCGAAGATCTCCTTCACCAGCAGCGGCGCCAGCCCCATCGAGGGCTCGTCGAGCAGCAGCATGCGCGGCTCGCACATCAGCGCGCGCGCGATCGCCAGCATCTGCTGCTGGCCGCCCGACAAGGTGCCGGCCGCCAGCAGGCGCTTCTCGCCGAGCACCGGGAACAGCGCGTACATCTCGTCCAGACGCTGCGCGCGGCGCTCGGCGCGCGTGTAGCCGCCCAGCAGCAGGTTGTCCTGCACCGACAGCGGGCCGAACACCTGGCGGCCCTCGAGCACCTGCGCCAGGCCGGCGCGCACGCGTGCATCGGCGCTGTCGCGCGCGATCTCGCGGCCGAACAGGCGCACGCTGCCGGCGCTGCCGCGGATCAGCCCCGAGACCGCGCGCAGCAGCGTGGTCTTGCCCGCGCCGTTGGCGCCGACCAGCGCCACCAGCTCGCCCGCGCCGACCTGCAGGTCGATGCCGTGCAGCGCCTCGATGCGGCCGTAGCCGGCGCGCAGACCGCTGACTTCCAGTGCGATGCCGCTCATGCGCAGGCCTCCGCCTCGGTGCCGAGGTAGGCCGCGATCACCTGCGGGTTGGCGCGCACCTCGGCGGCGGTGCCCTCGGCGAGCTTGCGGCCGTAGTCGAGCACCAGCAGGTGGTCGGAGATGTTCATTACCAGCTTCATGTCGTGCTCCACCAGCAGCACCGTCACGCCCGAGGCGGCGATGCTGCGGATCAGTTCGGTGATCTCGTGGGTCTCGGTGTCGTTGAGGCCCGCGGCCGGCTCGTCGAGCAGCAGGATGCGCGGCCGGCTCGCGAGGGCGCGCGCGATCTCGAGCCGCTTGAGCAGGCCGAACGAGAGCTGCGTGGCATGGGCATGCGCATGGCGGCCCACGCCCACGTAGTCGATCAGCCGCAGTGCCTCCTCGCGCAGCGCGGCGTCGGCGCGGCGCGTGGCGCCGGTCATGCCGCCCAGCAGCGAGCTGCGCGTGTGCAGGTGCGCGCCGAGCATCACGTTCTCGCAGGCGGTCATGTTCATGCACACCTGCAGGTTCTGGAAGGTGCGGCTCATGCCGCGCCGCGCGAGCCGGTCGGGCGCCATGCCCGCCACGTTCTCGCCGTCGAGCAGGATCTCGCCGCGCGTGGGCTCGTAGACGCCGCTGATCAGGTTGAACAGCGTGGTCTTGCCGGCGCCGTTGGGCCCGATCACCGAGTGCACCGAGCCGCCGCGCACGCTGAAGCTCACGTCCTGCATGGCGTGCACGCCGCCGAAGGACTTGCTCAGGTTCTTCACTTCGAGCATGGCTCAGCCCTTCCTGCGCAGCCGCAGCGCGAGCGTGGGCACCAGCCCCTTGGGCAGGAACATCATGGTGAGCATCAGCACCAGGCCGAAGAACACCATCTCGTAGCCGTGCAGGCCGCCCAGCAGTTGCGGCAGCGCGGTCAGCAGCGCGGCGCCGAGCAGCGCGCCGAAGGTCGAGGCCATGCCGCCGAGCACCACCATGGTCGCGAGCTCCACCGAATGCGTGAAGGCCGCCAGCGAGGGGCTGATGAAGCCCAGGTAGTGCGCCGTGAGGCTGCCCGAGACCGCGGCGAACACGGCCGACACCACGAAGGCACGCACCTTGAAGCGCGCCACGTCCACGCCCATCACGCGCGCCGCCACCTCGGAGCCGTTGAGCCCGCGCAGCGCGCGCCCGGCCGGCGACTCGTAGAGGTTGAGCGACAGCAGCACCGCGAGCCACAGCAGCACCGCCGCCAGCGCATACCAGTGCAGCACCTTGGCGAAGGCGAAGCCGGCCACCGCCAGCGGCGGCACCGGCATGCCGTCGGGGCCGCCGGTCCAGTCGACCTCGTTGATCAGCACGATGTTGACGATCACGCCCAGCCCGAGCGTGGCCATGGTCAGCGAATGGCCCTTGAGGCGCAGGATCGGCTTGGCGATCAGCCAGGCCACCAGCGCGGCGCCCACGGCCGCGGCGCAGATGGCCGGCAGCGCGGGCCAGCCGAAGCGCGCCGTCACGATGCCGCTGCCGTAGGCGCCGATGGCGACGAAGGCCGCGTGGCCGATGCTGATCTGGCCCGCGAAGCCCATCAGCAGGTTGAGGCCGATCGCGGCGATGGCCGCCAGCGCGATGCGCACCGCGACGTCGATCACGTAGTTGTTGGGCATGGCCAGCGGCAGCAGCGCCAGCACCAGGGCCAGCAGCAGCAGGGAGGGACGCAGCAGCGCCCGCGAGGACGCCTTCATACGCGCTCCGCTCCCTTGCTGCCGAACAGGCCGTGCGGCATGACCAGCAGGATGAACACGATCAGCACGAAGGGCACGGCGTCCTTGTAGGCCGAGGAGACATAGCCCGCCATCAGCGCCTCGAGCAGGCCGACGATGAGGCCGCCGACCACCGCGCCGCCCGCGCTGCCGAGCCCGCCCAGCGTGGCCGCGACGAAGCCCTTCATGCCCAGCATCAGGCCGATGTCGTAGACCGTGGTGGTGATCGGCGCGGCCACCACGCCGGCCACGGCGCCCAGCAGCGCCGACAGGCCGAACGAGAGCTGCAGCACGCGCGAGGTCGGGATGCCGACCGCGCGCGCGGCCAGCGCGTTGGCCGCGACCGCGAGCATGGCCTTGCCCACCATGGTGAAGCGGAAGAAGGCGAAGCACAGCGCCACCAGCAGCGCCGCCGTGCCCAGCACCCACAGGCTCTGCGGCAGCACGTAGGCGCCGAGGATCGACAGCGCCGCGTCGCCGCTGAAGGCCGGCAGGGTCTGCTGGTTCTTGCCGAGCACGATCTGCACCACGCCCTGGATGAAGATCGAGGCGCCGATGGTGATGATGATCAGCGACACCACGCTGGCCTCGCCCGCGGGCTTGATCGCCAGCCGGTACAGCAGCAGGCCCGCCACCACCGTGGCCAGCACGCCGCCGGCCACGGCCACGCCGTAGGGCAGGCTGGCGCCGAGCAGCGCGGCCGTGATCATGGCGCCGAGCATGAGGAAGTCGCCCTGCGCGAAGTTGATGACGCCGCTGGCGTTGTAGATCAGCGAGAAGCCCAGCGCGGCCAGCGCGTAGATCGCGCCGGTGGTGAGTCCCGAGAAGACGAATTGCATGAAGTCAGCCATGGCGTGCTCCGGCGTGGGAAAGCCCGGCACTGCCGGGAAAGGGAAGGTTGGCGAGCAGGTGGTGGGGCGCGACCTCGTCCACGCGGTCGGCGCCCAGCAGCACCAGGGTGCGGGCGATGTCG
>NZ_JBZAYE010000682.1:0-3722 GCF_058244205.1 Variovorax sp. 20P10.2.4 | reverse complement strand
AGGCGGAGGCCGGGGGGATCGTGTTCAGCAAGACCGAATCTCCAACGGACGTTCGAGGGTGGGGCCGCGTCAACCGCGGCGCGGCGGCGGCGGCGCGGCCGTCTGCTGCTGGAACGCGGCCAGCAGCCGGTATTCCTCGCCGAGCTTGCGCGGCAGCGAGAGGTACACCGGCAGCAGCTGCCGGTAGAGCGCGGCGTTCTTCGCATTGGGCGTGTGGCGGTGCGTGGCGCCCACCATGCCCGCCACCACGTCGAGCGAATCGACATGGCCCAGCGCATAGAGCCCCAGCACCGCGGCGCCGAGGCAGGAGCTCTCGAAGCTCTCGGGCACCACCACCTCGCGGTCGAACACGTCGGCCATCATCTGGCGCCACATGCCCGAGCGCGCGAAGCCGCCCGTGGCCTTGATGTGGGCGCTGCGACCCGCGATCGCCTCGACCGCCGGCAGGATGCTGTGCAGGTTGAAGATCACGCCCTCGAGCACCGCGCGGATCATGTGCTCCTTGCGGTGGTGGATGCCCAGGCCGAAGAAGGAGCCGCGCAGGTTGGCGTTCCAGTAGGGCGCGCGCTCGCCGGTGAGGAAGGGATGGAACACCAGTCCCTCGCTGCCGGCCGACACGCGCTCGGCGATGCGCGTGAGCACCTCGTAGGTGTCGATGCCCAGGCGCTTGGCGGTCTCGGCCTCGGCCGCGGCGAACTCGTCGCGCACCCAGCGCAGGATGATGCCGCCGTTGTTCACCGGACCGCCCACCACCCAGCGCCGCTCGGCCAGCGCATAGCAGAAGGTGCGGCCCTCGGGGTCGGTCATCGGATGGTCGACCACGGTGCGCATCGCGCCACTGGTGCCGATGGTCACGGCCACCTCGCCGGGCGAGACCGCGTTGACGCCGAGGTTCGACAGCACGCCGTCGTTGGCGCCGATCACGAAGGGCGTGTGCTCGGCCAGGCCCAGCTTCGCAGCGACGTCGGCCGCCAGGCCCTCGATGTGCCAGGTGGTGGGCACCGGGCGCGAGAGCTGCTCGGCGCGCACGCCGGCCAGCGCGAGCGCGCCTTCGTCCCAGGCCAGCCGCTCGATGTTGAACAGGCCCGTGGCCGAGGCGATCGAGTGGTCGACCTGCCACTGGCCGAACAGCCGGAAGAACACGTACTCCTTGATGCCGACGAAGCGCTCGGCGCGCGCGAACAGCTCGGCGCGCTCGTGGCGCAGCCACACCAGCTTGGCCAGCGGCGACATCGGGTGGATCGGCGTGCCGGTGCGGCGGTAGATCGCCAGCCCGTCCCATTCGTCGCGGATGCGCTCGGCCCAGGGCGCGGCGCGCTGGTCGGCCCAGGTGATGCTGGGCGTGAGCGGCGCGCCCGCGCCGTCGACCAGGATCAGGCTGTGCATGGCCGCGCTGAAGGACACGGCGAGCACGTCGGCGGGCGCGGCCTTGCTCTCCTGCACGCAGCCCGCGATGGCCGCGAGCACGGCCTGGAAGATCTGCTCGGGATCCTGCTCGGCGGCGCCGGCCTCGGGCTGCAGCAACGGGTAGCCGACCGCGTGATGGGCCAGCACGCGCCCCGCGGGCGTGAAGGCCACGGCCTTGGTGCTGGTGGTTCCGATGTCGACGCCGATGACGGTGCGGCCCATGGGTGCCTCCTCCTCAGACCACCATGCTCAGCAGCATGATGAAGACGATGGCCACGACCGAGATCAGCGTTTCCATCACGGTCCAGGTCTTGAAGGTCTCGGCCACCGTCATGTTGAAGTACTGCTTGACCAGCCAGAAGCCCGCGTCGTTGACGTGCGACAGGATCAGCGAACCCGCGCCCGTGGCCAGCACCAGCAGCTCGCGGTTCACGCCCGGCACCATGGTGGCCAGCGGCGCGACGATGCCCGCGCCCGTGATGGTGGCGACCGTGGCCGAGCCGGTGGCGATGCGGATCAGGCCCGCGACCAGCCAGGCCAGCAGGATCGGCGAGACCTGCGCGTTCAGCGCCATGTGGCCGATCGCGTTGCCCACGCCGCTGGCCACCAGCATCTGCTTGAAGCCGCCGCCCGCGCCGATGATCAGCACGATGGCCGCCGTGGGCGCCAGGCTGTCGTCGACGAACTTCATGATCTGCTTGCTCGTGAAGCCGCGCGCGAAGCCGAAGGTGTAGAGCGACAGCAGCAGCGCCGCCAGCAGCGCGGTGATCGGATGGCCGATGAAGTCCATCCACTGGCGCACGATGTTCTTCTCGTCGAGCGCCACGTCGGCGAAGGTCTTCAGCAGCATCAGCCCCACGGGCAGCAGCACCGTCAGCAGCGTGATGCCGAAGCCCGGCAGCTCGCGCGCCTCGGGTTCGCGCGCCAGCTGCTCGAGCAGTTCGGGCGAGGCCTCGCCGGGCACGTACTTCGAGATGAACTTGCCGAAGATCGGGCCCGCGATCATCGCGGTGGGCAGGCCGACGATCAGGCCGTAGAAGATGGTCTTGCCGATGTCGGCGCCGAACACGCCGATGGCCAGCAGCGGCCCCGGGTGCGGCGGCACCAGGCCGTGCACCACCGACAGGCCCGCCAGCAGCGGAATGCCGATGCGGATCAGCGACACGCCGGTGCGCCGCGCCACGATGAACACCAGCGGGATCAGCAGCACGAAGCCGATCTCGAAGAACAGCGGGATGCCGACCAGGAAGGCCGCGAACATCATCGCCCAGTGCACGCGCTCCTTGCCGAAGGCGTCGATCAGCGTGCGCGCGATGCGGTCGGCGCCGCCCGACTCGGCCATCATCTTGCCGAGCATGGTGCCCAGGCCGAGCACGATGCCCACGAAGCCCAGCACGCCGCCGAAGCCGTCCTGGAAGGACTTCATCACCAGGTCCACCGGCATGCCCGAGGTCAGGCCGAGGAAGCCCGCGGCCAGGGTCAGCGCGATGAAGGGGTGCACGCGCCAGCGCGTGATCAGAAGGATGAGCCCGAGGATCGCCACCAGGGCGTCGACGAGCAGGAACACCTCTTTGCTCATTCCGAACATGTCTGTCTCCTGAAGCCGGGCGCTGCAAAGGCGGCCGGCGGGGTCGGGATAGCGCTATCCTGCACAACCCAAAAAAACCAGCCTCTGAAGCATCCTCGGGTTTTTCCGAGGCGGCAAGGGCCGGGACAGCGCTATCCTAGGACAGCGCTGTCCAATCCCGGATCGGTAGTAACCCTAGATTTCGCCATGGCCGATGCCCCCGAGCGCCTGCGCTCCCGTTCCTCCAGCCGCGTGACCCTCGACGACGTGGCGCGCGTCTCGGGCGTGAGCCCGATCACCGTCTCGCGCGCGCTGCGCGGCGCGCGCAACGTGGCGCCCGACCTGAAGGCGCGCGTGCAGGCCGCGGTCGACGAGCTCGGCTACGTGCCCAACGTGGCGGCGCGCGCGCTGGCCTCGGCGCGCAGCTCGCACGTGGCGGTGCTGATCCCGTCGCTGACCAACCAGCTGTTCGTGGAGCTGCTCGAGGCGGTGCAGGACACGCTGGCGCCGCACGGCTTCCAGTCGCTGATCGGCGTGACCCACTACGACCCTGCGCAGGAGGAGGCGCTGCTGCGCAGCTACCTCTCGCAGCGGCCCGCGGGCCTCCTGCTGACCGGCTTCGACCGCAGCGCGGGCGCCACGCGCCTGCTCGAGGCCAGCGACGCGCCCTGCGTGCACCTGATGGAAACCTCGGAGGCGCCCGGCATCCACAGCGTGGGCTTCTCGCAGCAGGACGCGGGTCGCGCCA
>NZ_JBZAYE010000681.1:0-3728 GCF_058244205.1 Variovorax sp. 20P10.2.4 | reverse complement strand
GCACGGTGCGCGAACTCAACCTCACGCAACTGGGCATCGACTACGCGATCCAGCTGCGCGGCATCAGCGGCACCATCGGCATCCCGTTCAACATCCGCGCCGACGAGCTGGTGACCTCGGCCTCGTTCCGCCTCAACTACGCCTACTCGCCCTCGCTGATCCCCGAGCTGTCGCACCTGAAGGTGACGGTCAACGACGTGCTGGTCGCCACGCTGCCGGTGAACCGCGCCGACGGCGGCAAGCCGCAGACCGCCGACATCCCGATCGACCGGCGCCTGATCACCGAATTCAACCGCATCAACGTCGAGCTGATCGGCCACTACACGCGCGACTGCGAGGACCCGGCCCACACCAGCCTGTGGGCGCGCATCGATGCCTCGAGCACGCTGCGCCTGAACGTGTCGCCGCTCAAGCTGAGCAACGACCTGGCGACGCTGCCGCAGCCCTTCTTCGACCGCCGCGACGTGCGCCGCGCGCGCATTCCCTTCGTCTTCGGCAGCGCCGAGTCGGGCCCGCTGCTCGAGGCCGCGGGCGTGGTCTCGTCGTGGTTCGGCGCGCTGGCCGACTACCGCGGCGCCGTGTTCCCGGTCTCGCGCGGCCAGCTGCCCAGCGGCCATTCGGTGGTGTTCGCCACGCCCGAGACCAGCCTGCCGGGCCTGGTGCTGCCCGCGATCCAGGGACCGGCGCTGGCCGTGGTCGACCATCCGCAGGATCCGACCGCCAAGCTGCTGCTGGTGATGGGCCGCGACGCCAACGAGCTGCGCACCGCCGCCGCCTCGCTGGCGCTCAACAGCCGCGCGCTGTCGGGCGCGACCAGCGCGATCGCCGCCTTCCAGGAGCCGCCCGCGCGCAAGCCCTACGACGCGCCGCGCTGGGTGCCCAGCGACCGCGCGCTGCAGTTCGGCGAGCTCACGACCGCGGCCGATCTCTCGGTGACCGGCTACAACCCCGACGTGGTGCGGGTCAACCTGCAGCTGCCGCCCGACCTGTTCACCTGGCGCAGCCGCGGCATCCCGCTCGACCTGCTCTACCGCTACACGCCGCGCGTGCGGCCCGACCAGTCGACGCTCAACGTCAACGTCAACGAGAACTTCATCGGCGCGATCCCGCTGCGCTCGGCCAACCCGGCCGGCGACCGCTGGTACAACCCGCTGGCCGTCAAGCTGATGCCCGACGGCACGCTGGCCGAGCGCAAGGAAGTGATCCTGCCGCCGCTGGCGCTGGGCCCGCGCAGCCAGCTGCGGCTGCACTACTACTTCGAGCCCGTGGCCGGCCGCTGCATCCCGCAGCTCGACAACGTGCGCGGCTCGATCGACCCGACCTCGAAGATCGACGTCTCGGGCTTCCCGCACTTCATCGCCATGCCCGAGCTCGCGGCCTACGCCAACGGCGGCTTCCCGTTCTCGCGCATGGCCGACCTGTCGGACACCGCGGTGATCCTGCCCGACCAGGCCGACACCTCCGACACCGAGACCTATCTCGGCCTGATGGGCCAGATCGGCCGCGCCACCGGCTACCCCGTGCTGCGCGTGAAGGTGGGCCGCTCGGCCGAGGTCTCGCAGTGGGCCGACAAGGACCTGCTGGTGATCGGCAACCTGCAGAACCAGCCGCTGTTCACGCAGTGGGCCGAGCGCATGCCGCTCAAGCGCGCCGCGGCCGCCAACGGCAGCGGCGACGGCTCGCCGCAGTTCAAGCTCTCGAGCTGGATCGACACCGCGATCGACTTCGTGATCGGCGCGCGCACCCGCGAGGACTTGCCGGGCTCGATGCAGATCGCGGTCAGCGACGACGGCCGCGACGCGGTGCTCGCGGGCTTCGAGTCGCCGCTGCGCAGCGGCCGCAGCGTGGTCGCCGCGATCTCCAACAGCACCTCGAAGGACGCGCTGCTCAACGCGCTGATGACACCCGACCTGCTCAAGCGCGTGCAGGGCAGCATGGCCATCGTGCGCGACGCGCAGGTGCACAGCGTGCTCGGCAGCGAGACCTACTACGTCGGCCGCCTGCCGCCGATCGCCTGGCTGCAGTGGAACCTCTCGCGCAGCCCGCTGCTGCTGGCGGCACTGGTGGTGCTGCTGGCCGTGATCGGCGCCGCGGTGGCCTATGCCAGCCTGCAGATTCGCGCGCGCCGCCGCCTCAAGTGACGACCCTCGCCCCGGAGACCGACCCCACGATGCCAGGTTCGAAGCCCACGCTTCCCTCTTCCGTTCCCGACCGGCGACGCCGCTCGCTGTTCGCAGCGGCGGCCGCCTCCGCGCTGGCCTGGACCGGCACGCGCGCGGCCGCGCAGGCCACGCCGCCCGCCGCTTCCACCCCTCCCGCCGCGCCGATGCCCGCCACCTGCCATCCCGCCGCCGACTGGAACGCCTTCGTCGCGCGTCACATCCAGCGCGACGGCCGCGTGATCGACTTCAACACGCCGCAGCAGCACTCGACCTCCGAGGGCCAGTCCTACTGCATGTTCCTGGCGCTGGTGCACAACGACCGCGAGCTGTTCGCGCGCGTGCTGGGCTGGGCCGAGACCAACCTCGCCAACGGCAGCATCGCGAAGAACCTGCCGGCCTGGCAGTGGGGCCGCAAGCCGGGCGGCGGCTGGGGCGTGCTCGATCCGAATCCCGCCTCCGACGCCGACCTCTGGATCGCCTATGCGCTGATGGAGGCCGGCCGGCTCTGGAACGAACCACGCTACGCGAGCATGGGGCGCAGCCTGCTGGCCATGGTGGCGCGCGAGGAAGTGGTGCTGCTGCCGGGCTTCGGCCGCATGCTGCTGCCCTGGCCCAAGTCGGTGGCCACCGGCTCGGTGTGGCGGCTCAACCCGAGCTACATGCCGCTGCAGCTGCTGCGCTATTTCCAGCAGACCGATCCGCAGGGCCCCTGGGCCGCGGTGGCCGACAACACGGTGCGCCTGCTCGCGGCCACGGCGCCGCGCGGCTTCTCGCCCGACTGGTGCGCCTGGTCGGAGGACGCGCGCGCCTTCGTCGCCGATCCCGAGAAGGGCACGGTCGGCAGCTACGACGCGATCCGCGTCTACCTCTGGGCCGGCATGCTGGCCGAATCCTCGCCCGACCGCCGGCCGCTGCTGCAGGCGCTGACCGGCCCGAAGCGCCTCCTGGCCGACCGGCAGCCGATCCCCGAGCTGGTCGACACCGCCACCGGCACCGTGCGCGGCATGGGACCGCTGGGTTTCGCCGGCGCGCTGCTGCCCTACCTGAAGGCGCAGGACATGCCCGAGGCACTGGCCACCGAGCTGGCGCGCCTGCCCAATTCGCGTGCCGACGGCCAGCCGTCGACCGCCCTGCTTCCCTACTACGAACAAATGCTGCTGCTCTTCGGCCAGGCCTGGCTCGACGGGCGCTACCAGTTCCTTCGGAACGGCCAGCTGCAAACCTCATGGAGACTGCTATGTCGACCCACCCGCACGGCATGACATCGCCGCGCCCGACCCGGTTGCGCCGCGCTCCGGGAGGCCTGCCCTCCGCGCGCTGGCTGGCCTGCCTGGGCCTGTTCGCCACCCTCGGCGCCGCCAACCCGGCGCACGCGCAGGCCGACGCCGCCACGGCCCTGATCGAACAGGGCAACTACTGGCAGTCACAGGGCCGCGTCGACCTCGCAGAGGAGAGCTGGCGCAAGCTGCTGAGCGTCAACCCGCAATCGGCCGACGCGATGTACGGCATGGCGCAGGTCGAACTCTCGCGCGGCAATGCCGAGCCGGCGCGCAGCTGGATCGCGCG
>NZ_JBZAYE010000680.1:0-3754 GCF_058244205.1 Variovorax sp. 20P10.2.4 | reverse complement strand
CGAGGTCGGCCCCGAGGGCGCGCGGACCTGGCTGGTGCTGGGCGTGACCGGCCAGTCGATCACCTGCCTGCACACGCTGCCGGCCGCGTCTTCCGAGGTGCCGCATGCGCAATTGCCGCGCTAAAGCCCTCGCGGCCCTCGCGCTGCTCGCGCCCGCGTTCGCCTTCGCGCAGGAGACCGGCGGCCAGCTGCCGCTGCTGGTGGGCTCGGGCAGCGGCGGCACCAGCTTCTCGGTGCCGGTGCAGACCTTGCTGTTCTTCACCGCGCTGTCGTTCCTGCCGGCCATCGTGCTGATGATGACCGGGTTCACGCGCATCGTGATCGTGCTGTCGCTGCTGCGCCAGGCGCTGGGCACGCAGTCGGCGCCGCCCAACCAGGTGATCATCGGCCTGTCGCTGTTCCTCACGGTGTTCGTGATGGGTCCCACGCTGGACCGCGTCTACGACGAGGCCTACAAGCCCTACAGCACCAATGCCATCGGCTTCGAGGAGGCGCTCAAGCGCGCCGAGACGCCGATGCGCCAGTTCATGCTCAAGCAGACGCGCCAGAGCGACTTCGCGCTGTTCGCGCGGCTCGCCAAGCTGCCGGCCGACGTCAAGGCCGAGACCGCGCCGATGCGCGTGCTGATCCCGGCCTTCGCCACCAGCGAGCTCAAGTCGGCGTTCCAGATCGGCTTCATGATCTTCATCCCGTTCCTGGTGATCGACATCGTGGTCTCGAGCGTGCTGATGTCGCTCGGCATGATGATGCTGTCGCCGGTGCTGGTCGCGCTGCCGTTCAAGCTCATGCTGTTCGTGCTCGCGGACGGCTGGAACCTGTTGATCGGCTCGCTCGCCGCGAGCTTCGCCACATGAACGCGCAGATGGTCCTGACGATGGGGCAGGAGGCGCTGGTCATGCTCCTGACCGTGTCGCTACCCGTGCTGCTGGTGGTGCTGGTCGTGGGCCTGGTGGTGAGCATCTTCCAGGCCATCACGCAGATCAACGAGGCCACGCTGGCCTTCGTGCCCAAGCTGGTGGCGGCGGTGGCGGTGTTCGCGCTGGCCGGGCCGTGGATGCTCGCCACGCTGGTCGACTACATCCGCCGCGTGATCGAGTCGATTCCGCAGATGGTGCTGTAGCGCGCCTTCTTCCGTTGCCGTGCTGACCTTCACCGAAGCCCAGCTCATGGCCTGGGTCACGCCCGTGCTGTGGCCCTTCCTGCGCGTGCTGGGCGTGTTCACCACGGCGCCGGTCTTCTCCTCGCGCGCCTTCCCGGTGCGCGCGCGCATCGGGCTGGCCTTCATGGTCGCGCTGTGCGCGCAGGCCACGCTGGACACGCCGCCGATGATCGGCCTCAACGACGCCGCGATGCTCGGCGCGCTGGTGCAGCAGGTGGGCATCGGCATGGCGATCGGCTTCTCGGTGCGCATGGTGTTCGCGGCGGTGGAGTTCGCGGGCGAGCTGGTCGGACTGCAGATGGGCCTGAACTTCGCCTCCTTCTTCGACCCCGTGAGCAGCGGCCAGACCAGCGCCGTGTCGCGCTTCTTCGGCAACATCGCGGTGCTGTTCTTCGTGGTGATCAACGGCCACCTCACGGTGCTGATGGCGGTGATCCGCAGCTTCGAGGCCTTCCCGGTCGGCGGCAGCCTGCTGCAGGCGCTGGCGCGCACGCGCATGCACGAGCTGGGCACCGACCTGTTCGCGAGCGCGATGTGGATCGCGCTGCCGATGATCGGCCTCCTGCTGTTCGTCAACTTCACGCTGGGCATCGTCTCGCGCGTGGCGCCACAGATGAACATCTACGCCATCGGCTTCCCGGTCACGCTGACCGCGGGCCTGGCCGGCATCGCGCTGGTGCTGCCGATGATGGAGCAGCCGCTGCTCGCGCTGATGGAACGCATGATCACGACCGCCGCGGGCGGCCGCTGATTCAGCCCAGGCGCTGCTGCAGCAGGTCGAGCGCTTCCTCGGCCGTGCGCGCGATGCGGATCGAGCAGGCCAGCATCAGGTTGAGCGGCAGCTCGAAGCCCTCGACCGCCATGCCGCTGGCGTCGCGCAGCGTGCCGTCGGCATCGCGCTGCGTGGGCAGCGCCGTTTCGACGCGCGCCGCATAGCTGCCCTCGGGAATGCCGTAGCCCACCACCGGCAGGCCCAACGCGATCGCCACGCCGACCTCGAACACCGTGCCCGAATCGGGCTCGGTGCCGCGGAACGGCGACAGGTCGGCGATCACGCCCGAGGCGCGGCGCAGCAACGCCATGTTGGTGTCGTAGATCGCCTGCGCCACTTCGGCCGGCGGCGTGGCCGGGCCGCTCGCGTCCTCGGCCGGCGGCAGCGCCTCGAGACCGCGCGCCTCGCAGGCCTCGACCAGGCGCTGCAGGCGCGCCGTGGCATCGGCGCTGAAGACATCAGGGCCGGCGAGGTAGACGCGCCGCACGCGGTCGGAAGGGGCGTTCATGAGCGAAGTATGCGGCGGCATGGCGCGCGCGTGCGTAGGGCGATGCGCCCTGGCATATCGCCGCGGACGAAAAAAGGCCCGGACGAACCGGGCCAAGACTGCTCGCAGGAATGCGCGCCGTGCCGCTTTACTTGGCGGGCGAAGGCAGCGTGATCTCGAAGGTGATGCCGCCGTTGCTCGAGCCGCTGGTGCCGCGCTGCGAGCTGAAGTACAGGCGCGTGCCGTCGGGCGAGAGGGCGGGGCCGGTGACTTCGCTGTCGTCGTGGCCCACGAGGCGCATCAGCGGCTGGGAGGTGCCGGCTTCGATGCGCAGCACGCCGATCTCGAGGTTGCCCGCGTCCTCGGCCACGAGGATGTCGCCGAGCGCCGAGATCGTCAGGTTGTCGGGCTCGTCGATCGAGTGCGTGGCCGGGTCCTTGTCCTTGCCGTCGTAGATCACCTCGAGCGTCTGGTTCAGCGTGTCGTAGGCCCAGATGCGGGCATTGAACGAGGTCACGAAATAGACGATGCCGTTGAAGAACCAGATGCCCTCGGCCTTGGTGAAGATGGCGCCGGGCGGCGTGAGGCCGCCAGTGCGCATGGCGCTGCGCACGCCGGCCTGCGCCTTCTCGGGATTGATCACGTCGAGCCATTCCACGGGCTGGGGCGTGCCGTAGTCCTTGAGCTTGGCGTAGTCGGGCGCGGCGAGGTCCACGTCGTTCACGATGCCCTTGACCTTGAGCACTTCGAGCCGGCCGCTCTTCATGGCGGGACGCGCCGCGCCTTCGGGCCAGTCGCTGGCGTCGCAGACGAAGCGGTAGACACGGCCGCCCGAGGCGTCCTCGGTCAGGTAGAGCGTCTTGTGGACCGGGTCCACGCAGACGGCTTCGTGCGCATAGAGGCCGAGCGCGGGCAGGCTGGGCGCGCTGTTGGCATCGACCCAGGGTTTGGCGGGATCGCACTCCCACACCATGCCGCTCGAATGCTCCTCGCACGAGAGCCAGGTGCCCCAGGGCGTGGGGCCGCCGGCGCAGTTGGTGGAGGTGTTCTTGAGCACCGCGTACGAATCGACGACCACGCCGTTCTTGTCGAAGCGCAGCGCGCCGACGCCGCCGTTCTTGCTGCCGACTTCCGAATTGCTCAGGTAGATCCAGCCGCCGTCGGGGCCCGGATAGACCGCGCCGCCATCGGGCGCGCCGTGCCATGCATAGCTGCCCGCGGCCGCGGTGCCCGAGCGCGCGACGATGCGCGAGCTGAAGCCCTTGGGCAGCATCACGCCGTTGGCGTCGGCGGCCTGCAGCGCGGAGAACTCGGCGAACGGGCTCTTCTTCACGGG
>NZ_JBZAYE010000068.1:0-19861 GCF_058244205.1 Variovorax sp. 20P10.2.4 | reverse complement strand
CGCGAGCGGCTGGGCCTCCACAGCCACGCCACGCGTCACCGCCTACGCGCCCGTGAAGCTCTGCAACGACACGCCCGAGGGCCCGGCCTGCGCGCTCGCGCCCTGGGACACGCCGAAGGCCGGCGATGCCGCCACGCGCGCCTACGCGGCTTATGCGCAGAAGCGCTATCCCGAGGCCATCGCGCTGGCGAAGCAGGCCGCGGCCGAACGGCCCGACGACGCATCGCGCCAGAAGCTGCTGACCACCACGCTCGCCGCGGGCACGACCGCGGAACGCCAGCAGGCGCTGCAGCGGCTCGACACCGCGATCGCCGCGCAACCCGCCGACGCCACCCTGTTGCGTCAGCGCGGCTACCTGCACATCGCCAACAAGGACCCTGCGCTCGCGCTGCAGGATTTCGTCGCGGCCCGCAACACCGGCCAGGCCCCGCGCAGCAACCTGCTCGACGAGGCCCAGGCGGCCGCCGGCACCGGCGACCGCGCAGGCGCGGCCGCCACGCTGCGCCAGGCCGTCGACGACGAGGACGTGGGCTGGCTCTCGCTCGACCGCCAGCAGCTCCACGACCTGCGCGGCACCATCGCCAGCTATTCGCGCGAATGGGGCGTGAACAGCACCGTCGGCTACCGCGGCGCGCATGCCGCCTCCTTCGGGCTGCCCGGCCAGCCGGTGGCCGTGCCCGGCAACGCGAGCTTCAACACCACCGAGGTGTTCTGGCGCCCGAGCGGCATCCTCAACACCAGCAGCAGCATCTTCGACGTCTACGGCCGCCTCTCTACCACCCTGCACGCCGGCACCGACGTGACCGCCGCGCAGCTCATGCAGAACCCCTGCGGCGGCGTCGGCATCACGCCCGAGCAGCGCACCCGCGGCATCGCCGGCCTGCCCTCGACCAGCGGCGCCCTCGGCGTGCGCTACACGCCCGACACCGCGACCGGCCTCACCTTCGGCCTCGAGCGGCAGTTCATGCTGGGCAGCGCCACGCGTTCCGGCGCCATCGATCCCGCGCCCGCGAGCCTGCGCTGCCAGCTCAACAACCGCTCCGCGGGCCTCGACTACCGCGCCGACACGGGCTCGGGCGGCTGGCAGGCCTACCTGCTCTACGGCTTCTACGAGGGCACCGGCCTGCGGGTGGACACGCGCAGCTGGTTCACCATGGAAGGCTACCTGCAGGCCGGCTACACCCTGCTCGACATGCCGGCCGCCTACACCGTGCGCGACACCGTCGGCAACGTGCTCGCCGACGGCAGCGGCCGCCTCAAGCGCGGCCAGGGCTTCGCCGCGGGCGAGGTGCGCATCGGGCGCAGCTTCGTCACCGACTACAACGACCGCCTCGTGTTCTTCCCCCACGTCACGCTCGCCGCGGACTGGTTCTCCAACCGCAACCGCGCCAGCGGCGTGCCGATCGCGGGCTTCGACAGCGTGGCCCTGGCCGACCGCGGATCGAGCTGGTCGGCCGGCGCGGGCGTGGGCATCAACCTGCGCTACTGGTTCAACGAGGACCGCTACAACGCGCAGCGCTCGCATGTGGATGCGAGCTTGCAGTACCGGACCACGCTGGGAGGGGTGGCGGGGCGGGCGAAGGGGGTGTTCTTGAATTTGACGTTGTCGTACTAGGCCCATGCGGGCCCGGTCGACGACCTCAGGCACATCAAGGATGCGTGCTCGGTTCGGATCGGTCTCTGGTTAGACGGATCTCCGTGATCAGCATCCCGGCCACGATCAATGCGGCACCGATCCAGTTGTACATCGTCAGTCGATCGCCGGCGAGAAAGTAGCCGAACAGGCCGCCGAACACTGGCTCCAGGACGATGATCAGAGCGATCCTGTTGGGTGATGAGGCGACTTGCGCTTTGGTTTGCACATAGAACCCGATTGCTGTTCCAAAGATGCCGACCACAAGTATCGTGCCGATCGCCGCCTCGCCGGCTGGCAACGTCAATTCTTGAAATGCGACGGATTGCGCCAGCGACAGGAACCCCACGACGGAGACCTGGATCAAGGCAATATTCAAGGCATTGGCTACCTTGCTCGCACGAGACAGCAAGATGATATGCAGCGCAAACGAAGCGGCGCACACCAAAACCAGCAGATCGCCGACCTGAACACTCAAGCCCTTCAGCGTCAGCAAGGCCAATCCCGCCGTGGCCAGGAATATCCCGAAGACCTGCCGCCTCTCCGGCCTCGTCCCGAAGCACAAGAAAGATATCAGCGGCGTGAAGATCACGGCCAGGCCGGTGATGAACGCTGCATTCGAAGCGGAAGTGAACTTCAGCCCCTTGGTTTGAAAAAGAAAGGCGAGGTACAACGCCACCCCCGCCATGCTGCCGTGCACAAGGTCGATTCTCGAAATGGCACTCCGACGCACGACGACCACCAACAACATGACGAGGGCCGCCACAAGAAACCTGTAGGCATTGAAGGCGGAGTCGCTGAGGTCATTCAGCGCGTTGTGAATAGCGACGAAGGACCATCCCCACAGCGCGGTGACGAGGATCAAGGCGACTTCCCATAGCCGTCTTTGGGAATGATCGTATGAAGCTTGGTTGACCATGGCAAAGCTAGAAGTCGTTGAACTTGTTCGCGCCTTCATACAGAGTGATAGGGATATTGACCGAACTCGGCATGATGCTGATTGGCGATCGCACGCATCGGTATCGAGCGACCGCTCACGCTGGGTATGGATTCGCAGAGCGCGTTCACGTTGTAGATCAGCGATGCGCGTGCCGCCGGAAGATTCAAGTCCAGCACGGCGTGATATAGAGGCAAGACTTGCCCGTCCGTCAATTCTGTCAATAGCGATCCGGCCATCACGATCGCTTCGTCGACCTCCAGGTTGATCAGTTGCTCCTTTCCCTGCGCATAGATCAGCAGTCCGGGCGCATTAGGCTTGACATAGGTAATGATGTGCCCGTCTTCATGGATTTCTTGAAGATACTTTCTATCCGGTCTCTTCAGACTGGCGGGATACATGTTGAACTGGACATACGAGTCGTCCCGTATGAGCAGCGGATGCCTGTATCCATAGTGGAGCGCCATCTCGTTCACGATGGCCTGAGTAATGTTGTGCAGTTCGACTTCGCAGTCGGAGACCGCTGCGTAGAGCGGGTCACGCGAGAATTCATATCCACGATGAACATCCCGATAGCTGAACCAGTAATTGAATGTCTGGCAAAGGTCTGTCTTCTGCACATCTCTTGCGAACGTCGTACCTGACGGCATGAAACCATCGGTCTTCTTGAGAAAGCAGAAATTTTTCCTCGTATCTTGATCGACCGCCCCAAAGCCATCGACCAAGCTCTTGAACTTGAGTTGCACCAGCCTGGACACCTTGACGATGGAAAAGCTCTTCTCGATGATTTCCGACGCATAGATCGCAACAATGTTTTCGTGCATGCAACTCTCGCGCCCCGGATTGCTTTTGGAGGACAGGAGAGGCAGAGACTGAAAATGACTGGGTACGTCGGCCATCGTAAATCCTTCGCTTCATAGCCCAGGGAATCCTCATTCGAGCGCCCCCGGAATTCAATGCGATCTTTTTCCACAAAGAAACATGGATTCGTCCAACGCGAATCTCTTGCGTCCCGAGCGAATCTAGAACGGGCTGGCACACTTCATCCAGACACTTTTATTCCTCGGAGCAAATTATTGAATTCTGTTCGTAAGAGTTGACGAACCGAGTGTCAGTTTTGGTGTACGCTGCGTGCGACTAAAAGGGAGAGGTCTTCGCGACCAGAACGCATGCCATCGAAGACGACGGAGCCGCTTCGCGCCCTGCTGGCGCGCCGCAGCAGGGAGCTCGGGAGGTCACTCACCGCCATCGCGGCTGAAGCGGGCCTTGCCCGTACCTATCTCTACGAACTCGCCAATGGCAACAAGCGCGACCCGTCCGTGCGCACGCTGATCAAGTTGGCGGGGGCGCTGCAGGTTTCGCCCCTCCTCCTCTTTCGCTACTACGCAGCCCTCGAGGGTTCGACGGCCTTCGGCGCCTTCCCTCTGCCGACCAATCGTTCGCACAATCCTCGCGATCCGAACGACATCGCGGCCTTCAACGCCGATGTCACGACACCCGACCATGCGGTGGTCTCGCCCGGCGAGACATTCAGAAAGATCTGGGAGATCCAGAACCTCGGCACGCGCCCCTGGCGCGGGCGCCGCCTGGTCCGCGTCGACGGCGAGTACGCGATCGCGAGACGGCTGCCGGACGGCAGCCTCGAGGCGGTTCAGGAGGCCTATCTGGCGAGCCTCTATCGCGAAGTCGAAGTGCCCGACACCTTGCCGGGGCAGCCCGTGCACATCGGCGTGGACTTCGCGGCACCGAAAGACACCTGCACCGTGGCATCGATCTGGCGCATGACGAATGCGGAAGGCGTCCCTTGCTTCGGTCCCAAGTTCTTCTTCCACGTCGTCGTGACGGTGATGGCGCAGTAGGACCTAGAAAGCGAGGCCCCACGCCTCGAGCAAGCGCTTCGCCTCCGGCGTATCCCCCACCATCCACGGATCGATCGCGAACGCGATCACGCGCTCGGCGCCGTAGCCGCGCGCGATCTCCATCTGCCGTCGCACGCGCTCGGGCGTCGCGGCACGCGCCTTGAAACCCTCTTCGCCCCCCGGCGCCGCAGGCAACTGCTCGAACAACTCGACCACCAGATCGAAGGCCACGCCACGCCGCAGCAACAGCGCGCGCAGTGGCTCGAGCCCCGCGAGGTTGTCCATGCCGGCCACGCCCACACCGTCCTGCAACATGGGCCGCAGCGGCACGCGGTCGAGGATCTGCGACCAGAGTTCCGCGAGCGAGCCCTCGGTCGGCAGCCGGCTGAAGAAGGTCGACACCGCGAGCGGCTGGCCGCCGGTGCGGCGAGCGACGGTTGCGATGCCGTCGAGCCAGTCCACCAGTTGCTGCCGCCGCTCGGCCATCGCCCAGTTGTACTGGTCGATCTCGTAAGGCAGATACCAGCCGCGAAAGCCCTGCCGCTTGGGCCACGGGGCCGACTCCATGAACCGCAGGCAGCGATCGCGCGCGGTGGCCAGCAGTGACTGCAGCACCGCCGGGTCCTTCGACCCCATGGCCTTCCACCAGCCTTCGTCGTAGGGCAGGCCCATGCGGATGCCCATGCCCTCGCGCGCGGCCTCCTCGAACAGCATGGCGAGCAGGCTGTCGGGCGGCGCCCAGTCGAACGCACCGCCGTAGAGGGCGCTCCACTGCAACACGATCTCGTCGCAGCCCAGCGCGCGCGTGATGCGCAGCCTGCGCCGCCATTCGTCGATGGAGAGCGATTCGTGGCTCTTCCAGGGTTGCAGGAAGCTGCCCTGGAACCTCGGCGGCGACGTGGCGCAGGCGCTCAGCAGGGCGGCCGCCGCCAGCATCAGGCAACTGCGTCGGCGAAGCAGCGGAGGCGACAACGGAGGCACGGGGATGGGAGGCATCGGCCCACAGTATCGGCGCGTCGCCGCGCGAGGTTTCGCGCCGTGGCGGCAGGCCACGGGCGGCTGTGGTCTCGAGGACACATTTGTCCACAAAAGTAAAAAGGCATAGGAAGGTTCCAAAAGAGCCTCGACCTATGATGAGAATCGTTTTCATTCATAACAAGCTCGCCAGAGCCCGGCCACGCTGGCCCACCCGCGTCGTGCCGTCCCGATTCCGACCTCGCCCCGCCCCCGCACCGGCTCGCCGGTGCCTGCCTTTTCTCGCCGATTCCTGACCGATGCCCTCGTCCGCCGCCCCCTCGTCCCGCACCGCTTCCTCCTTTCCGCCCTCCTCCCTCCGCCCGCTGGCGCGCCATTGCCTGGCCGCCTGCCTGGCCTTCGCCGCCGCAAGCGCCGCGGCCCAGACCGCCACAGCCCCCGCGCAGGGCCAGCTCGGCGAGGTCGTCGTCTCGGGCGAAGCCGAGGCCATCGGCGGCCTGCAGAAGACCTATGCCGGCGGCCAGTTCGCGCGCGGCGGCAGCCTCGGCATCCTGGGCATCACCGACCTGATGAACGTGCCCTTCAGCACCACCAACTACACGGCCGAGCTGATTCAGAACCAGCAGGCGCTGAGCGTGGCCGACGTGGTGATGAACGACGCCTCGGTGCGCCCGCTGACCTCGCGCGGCGGCTTCGGCGACGACTTCCAGATCCGCGGCTTCACCGTGCCCAATGCCGACATCGGGCTCAACGGCCTGTTCGGCCTCACGCCCACCACGCGCGTGCCGCTCGAGATGATCGAGCGCGTCGAGGTGCTCAAGGGCCCGGGCGCGCTGGCCAACGGCGTCGGCCCCAGCGGCAGCGTGGGCGGCAGCATCAACGTGGTGACCAAGCGCGCGGCCGATGCGCCGCTCACGCGCCTGACCACCACCTACATGGGCAAGGGCCAGCTCGGCACGCACCTCGACGTGGGCCGCCGCTTCGGCGACGAGAACCAGTGGGGCGTGCGCGTCAACGGCATGTTCCGCAACGGCGAAGGCAACATCGACAACGGCAAGCAGAAGCTCGGCCTCGGCTCGCTGGGCCTCGACTACCTCGGCACGCGCCTGCGCTGGTCGCTCGACGCCTTCGCGAGCAAGGGCGAGACGCGCGAGTTCCGTCCGCAGACCAGCTTCGCGGCCGGCATCACGCGCATTCCCGAACCGCCGTCGGCGCGCCTGAACTTCTACCCGGGCACCGAGCTGAACGACAACGTCAAGACCGCCATCTCGCGCGTCGAGTACGACATCAGCGACAGCACCATGGTCTACGGCAGCGTGGGCTACACCGACCTCGACTACCAGCAGGTGTTTCCGAGCGGGCGGCCCAATTCGCTGGGCAGCTTCAACGTCTCGAACGCCTACTACGACTTCTACAGCAAGACCACCGCGGCCGACGCCGGCGTGCGCACCAGGTTCAAGACCGGCAGCGTGGGCCACACGGTGGCGCTCGGCGTGAACCTGCTCGACCAGGAGTCGGGCTTCTTCTACGCGACCTCGCGAACCACGAACCCGTCGAGCCTGTACTTCCCCGCGCCGCTGCCGCCGGTGACCACGCCGCGCACGCCCGCGGTGAAGTCGGCCGACCTCAAGCAGTCGAGCGTGGTGCTGGCCGACACGATGTCCTTCGCCGACGGCCGCTTCCTCGCGACGCTGGGCCTGCGCGACCAGACCATCGAGCAGGAGAACTTCTCGCAGACCTCGGGCGCATCGACCAGCCGCTACAAGGCCAGCGCGACCTCGCCGCTGGTGGGCCTGGTGTTCAAGCCGGTGCAGAACGTCTCGGTGTACGCCAACTACACGGCAGGCCTCACGCGCGGCGGTACGGCCGGCCCGGGCACCGCCAACGTCGGCGAGACCTTCGCGCCGCAGAAGTCGAAGCAGTACGAAGCCGGCGTGAAGGTCGACTGGGGCCGCCTCACGACGCAGGCCGCCGTCTACCAGATCACGCGGCCCAACGCCCTCACCGACCCGGCCACGCTGGTCTACAGCTTCGGCGGCGAGCAGCGCAACCGTGGCCTCGAGCTCACCGCCTACGGCGAGCTCCAGCAGGGCCTGCGCGTGATGGCCAGCGCGGCCTTCAACGACGCCAAGTTCACGCGCACCGCGGGCGGCACCAACCAGGGCAAGGACGCGGCCGGCGTGCCCGACCGCACCTTCAACCTGGGCCTGGACTGGGACACGCCGTGGGTGCCGGGCCTGAGCCTGAACGGCCGCGTGATCCACACGTCTTCCGTGTATGCCGACGCCGCCAACATCCTGCGCGTGCCGGGCTGGACGCGACTCGACATCGGCGCGCGCTACGCCACGAAGATGGGCGGCAAGCCCGTGACCTTCCGCGCCAACCTCGAGAACGTGTTCGACAAGAACTACTGGGTGACCAGCACCTACGTCACCGTGGGCGCGCCGCGCACGCTGATGCTGTCGGCCACCGTCGATTTCTGAACCTGAACCAAGGAGCTTTACGCATGAACCGCATCAACGCCATCGCCACCGCCGCCTTCGCCCTGCTGGGCTTCGCCGGTGCCGCGCAGGCGCACCAGATCTGGATCGAGCAACCGGCCGGCGAGAAGACCGCCGTCGTGCGCTTCGGCGAATTCGGCGAGAACCTGCGCGAGGTCTCGCCGGGCCTGCTCGACAAGTTCGGCAAGCCCACCGCCACCCTGGTGTCAGCCAAGGGCGAGCAGAGCGTCGACGCGCAGAAGACCGACAGCGGCTTCGCGCTGCCCTTCGGCGCCGCGGCCGGCGAGAGCATCGTGGCCGAGGACGCGGGCTATCCGCTGTTCAACCGCAAGCAGGGCGACAAGCAGACCATCGGCCGCTACCACCCGGCCGCACGCCTGGTCACCGGCTTCGCGCCGCTGCAGCCGAAGCTGGTGCTCGACATCGTGCCCGCGGGCCATGCCGGCGAGTTCAAGCTGTTCTTCAAGGGCCAGCCCAAGGCCAAGACCAAGGTCGCGCTGGTCACGCAATCGGGCTGGGCCAAGGAAGGCCACACCGACGAACAGGGCCTGGTGAAGTTCGACCTGCCGTGGCAGGGCACCTACGTGGCCGAGGTCAGCGTCAGCGACGCCGTGGCCGGCGAGCGGCCCGGTGCCAACGGGCCCGAGAGGTTCGACAGCGTGAGCTACGTGACGACGCTGACCTATGTGAAGGCGGACGGCATCGCGGCGCTGCCGGCGGGGCCTGCGGCGGCGCCGAACAAGTGATCGATTGCCGCCCGCGTTCTACGCGGGCGGATCGTCGGGCGCGCCCTCCATCTCCCGCACCCACCGCCACAAGGTCGACCGACTCACGCCAAGCTGCCGCGCGGTCTGCTGCCGGTTGCCGCCGTTCGCGGCCAGCAGTTCGCGCCATTGCGATTTCGCGGGCACGCCGCTCACCTCGACCGGCGCGGCGCTCTCGTCCGCGAACAGCTCCGGGCACTCGTGCCGCAGCTCCTCCCAGCGAATCTCCTCGATGCGCTCGAACTGCATGAGGAACACGGCGATGCGCTCGCCCACGTTCTCGAGTTCGCGCACGTTGCCGGGCCAGCCGTAGGCCAGCAGGCGCGGCATCAGCGGCGCCAGCGCACGCCGCGCATCGAGCACGCCATGGCCCTGCCGCTGCAGGCAGCGCTCCACCAGCACCTGGGCCAACAGCGCGACGTCCTCGCGACGTTCTCGCAGCGGCGGCAGCACCAGGCGCAGCGTGTTGATGCGGTAGTAGAGGTCCTGGCGAAAACGCCGCTCGGCGATCATCTGCTGCAGCGGCTGGTGCGTGGCGGCGATCACGCGCACGTCGACGGGAATCGGCGCGGTCGCGCCCAGCCGCGTGATCTCGCGCTCCTGCAGCACGCGCAAGAGGCGCGTCTGCAGGTGCAGCGGCATGTCGCCGATCTCGTCGAGGAACAGGGTGCCGGTGTGCGCGGTCTCGAACAGGCCGCGCTTGCCGCCGCGGCGCGAACCGGTGAAGGCGCCCTCCTCGTAGCCGAACAGCTCGCTCTCGAGCAGCGCCTCGGGAAAGGCCGCGCAGTTCACCGCCACGAAGGGGCGGCCCGCGCGCGTGCTCTCGTTGTGGATCGACTGCGCGAACAGCTCCTTGCCCACGCCGCTCTCGCCGGCGATCAGCACCGTGAGGTCGTTGCGCGCGAAGCGCTGCGCGGTCTGCACGGCGCGCGCGAAAGCCGGGCTGTGGCCCACCAGGCTCGCGAAGCGGTGCCGCGCCGCGCTCTGGCGGCGGCCGTGCTGCATGCGCAGGCTGGTGTCGGCTTCCTGGATCGCGCGCGCGTCGTAGAGCGTGAGCGCGGCGCCGACGATCTCGCCGTGCTCGCGAATCGGCGTGCGGTTGACCACCCAGTCGCGCTGCGCGAAGCGCTGCACGAGGGCACGCTCCTCCAGGCCCTGGTCGAGCGTGGCCCGCAGCGACAGCTCGGGCTGCATCACCTCGAGCGAGCGGCCCAGCAGGCGCGCGGGCGCATGGCCCAGCAGCAGTTGCATCGGCGGATTGACCGCGATGATGCGGTTGTCACGGTCGACCGCGAGCACCGCCTCCTGCAGGTTGTGCAGCACGCCATTGAGCTGCTCGTAGCGCCCGGCCTCGAGCCGCGCCACGCGCGCGAGCTCCATCGCATCCTCGAAGCCCTTGCGAATGCTCGCGAGCGAATAGGCCAGCAGGCCGTGCAGCCCCGCCTGCTGCGCCAGCTCGACCACCAGGCTCGAACCCACGATCACGTCGAAGCCCTCGCGGCGCAATGACTCGAAGCGCTGGCGCGCATCGTCGGGCGTGCGGTAGGCGTACTGGCTGACCTCGATGTTGAGCAGGTCCTTGACCTCGTCGAGCTCGGGAATGGTCTGGCCGTACATCACCACGCCCACGCGCTTGGCGATGCGCCGCGCCTTGATCAGCGCCTGCATCAGGTCGAAGCCGCCGAGCTGGATCGTTGCCACCGGCGCCTCGAGGCCGGCGCGCAGGATGCTCGCGTTCGAGCCCGCGCTCACGAAGGCATCGACCAGCCCGCGCTCGAGGCGGTCGCGCGCGATCGCGAGCGCGTCGCCGAAGGTGCCGTCGACCACCTCGATCTCGGCGCGGCCGACGTACTCGGCCACCACGGGCAGCGCGAATTCGCGGATCTGGCGGTAGCTCAGGAAGCACAGGCGCGGCAGGCCGCGGCGCGCGGGCGAGGCCGGGTCGGAGGGGAGCGGGCGTTCCATCATGCGTTGCATTGAAACACGTGCCGTGTTTCATTCATGTCGCACAAGACACAGTGAAAACCCGAGTCTCCTCAAAAATATCCTTTCACATCAACGACTTGTCTCCAGGCTCGCGCACTGGCACATGCCGTGCAACACGAAGGTCTTTCAGGAGACACACGACTTGGCACTCGAACACATCACGGTGCTCGACCTGACGCACATGCTGTCGGGCCCCTACGGCACCATGCTGCTGGCCGACCTCGGCGCGCGCACCATCAAGGTCGAGCCGCCCGGCAGCGGCGAAGGCACCCGACGCCTGCTGGAGAACGATCCCGACTACGCGCGCGGCGGCATGGGCGCCTACTACCTCACGCTGAACCGCAACAAGGAGAGCGTCTGCGTGGACCTCAAGAGCCCCGAGGGCAAGGCCGTGTTCCTCGACCTAGTGCGCCGGGCCGACGTGGTGTTCGACAACTTCAGCGTCGGCGTCACGCAGCGCCTGGGCATCGACTTCGAATCGCTGTCGCAGGTCAACCCGCGCATCGTGACCTGCTCGGTCACGGGCTTCGGCCAGACCGGCCCCGAGACGCAGCGCCCGGCCTTCGACCAGGTGGTGCAGGCGATGGGCGGCGGCATGTCGATCACCGGCACGCCCAAGAGCGGCCCCACGCGCAGCGGCATCCCGATCGGCGACCTCGGCGGCGGCATGTTCGGCGCGATGGGCGTGCTGGCGGCGCTGGCCGAGCGCGAGCGCACCGGGCGCGGGCAGCACGTCGACATCTCGATGCTCGACGCGCAGATCTCGCTGCTCAACTACATGGCGACCATGCACCTGATGTCGGGCCACGTGCCCGCGGGCATCGGCAACGGCCACTTCGTGCACGTGCCCTACAACAGCTATCCCACGGCCGACGGCCACATCATCATCGCCTGCATCGGAGACCCCTTCTTCGAGCGCTTCGTCGAGTTCATCGACCTGCCGGAGCTGCGCGACCCGGCTTACCGGCAGCAGCCGGTGCGCTTCGCGGCCAAGGCCGAGATCGACGCGCTGATCGCCGGCGAACTGCGCAAGCAGCCGACCGCCCACTGGCTCGAGCGGCTGCGCCAGGCGCGTATTCCGTGCGGGCCCGTCAACGACTTCGCGCAGGCGTTGAGCGACACGCAGGTCCTGGCGCGCGACATGGTCGTCGAGGTGCCGCTGCACACCGGCGAGACCGTGCGCATGCCGGGCAACCCGATCAAGCTCTCGGCCGCCGTGCCGCAGGCCTACGGCAGCCCGCCCGCGCTCGGCGAGCACACGCGCCGCGTGCTCGGCGACTGGGTCGGCTATTCCGACGCGAAGCTGGACGCGCTGCGCCAGGCCGGCACCATCGCCTGAAGATGCCGATGGAAGCCATCCACATCACCGACGTCGCGCCGCGCGACGGCCTGCAGAACCAGCCGGTGCACCTGGGCGCCAACGACAAGCTGCGCCTGGTGCAACTGCTCGCTGCCGCCGGCGTGCGCAGCATCGAGGCCACCAGCTTCGTGTCGCCCAAGGCCGTGCCGCAGATGGCCGACGCGGCCGAACTGCTGCCGCTGGTGCACGCGGCGCTGCCCGAGCTGCGCTGCTCGGTGCTGGTGCCCAACCTCAAGGGGCTGGAGCGCGCGCATGCGGCCGGCGCGGCCGAGATCGCGGTCGTGCTCTCAGCCACCGAGACCATGAACCAGCGCAACATCAACATGGGCCTGGAGCAGGCGACCGAGGTCAGCGAACGCACGCTGGCCGCGGCGCAAGCGCTGGGCCTGCGCACGCGCGCCTACGTTGCCGTGGCCTTCGACTGCCCGTTCGAGGGCGAGACGCCGCTGGCCGAGGTGCTGCGTCTCGCGCAGCGCATGCAGGCCGCGGGTGCCGGCGAGATCGTGATCGCCGACACCATCGGCTCGGCCTCGCCGGGCATGGTGAAGCAGCGCATGCGCGTGCTCGCCGAAGCCATCGCGCCCGAACGGCTCGCGATCCACCTGCACGACACGCGCGGCATGGCGGTCGCCAATGCCTGGGCCGCGCTCGAGGCCGGCATCCGCCGCTTCGATGCCAGTGTGGGCGGCATCGGCGGCTGCCCGTTCGCGCCCGGCGCCGCCGGCAACCTCGCCACCGAAGACCTGGTGCTGATGGCCGAGCGCAGCGGTTTTTCCACCGGCATCGCGCTCGACGGCCTGCTCGAGGCGATCGATTTCGCGCAGGAACGGCTGCAGCGCCCGCTCGGCGGCCGCGCGATCGCCTGGCTGCGGCGCCAGCGCGAGAAGAAGAATTCATCCAACAACACATCCCCGGAGACAGCCAAGACATGACGAACCCATCGACTCCCTTCACCGCGCATCCGACCCGCCGCACGGCGCTCGCCGCGCTGGCGGCCCTGGCCTCGGCCGGCGCCTGGGCGCAAGCACCGGCCGCCAAGTTCCCGATCAAGCCCGTCACGCTGGTCGTGCCCTACTCCGCGGGCGGCGGCACCGACATCGTGGGCCGGCTGATGGCGCAGCGCCTGTCGGAGCTGTGGGGCCAGTCGGTGGTGGTGGACAACCGCACCGGCGCCAACGGCGTGATCGGCTCGAACTTCGTCGCGCGCGCGCCGGCCGACGGCCACACGCTGCTGCTGGTGGTCGGCTCGCACGCGGTCAACCCGGTGCTGATGAAGAGCCTGCCCTACGACACCGACAAGGCCTTCACGCCGATCACCAACATCGCGAATTCGCCCTCGGTGCTGGTGGTGCAGGCCAACGGCCCCTACAAGACGCTGCGCGACGTGATCGAGGCCGCGCGCAAGGAGCCGCTGGGCGTGGGCTACTCCGAAGGCCAGACCCGGCTGACCGGCGAGATGATCCGCCAGGCCGGCAAGCTGCAGTCCACCGGCGTGCCCTACAAGGGCGGCGCGCCGATCATGGTCGACATCATCGGCGGCCACCTGCCGATGGGTGTCACCAGCGTGTTGACCGCCCTGCCCCATGTGCGCTCGGGCGCGCTGCGCGTGGTCGGTGTGGCCGACACGCAGCGCATGGCGCTGTTCCCCGATGCGATGACCTTCAAGGAGGCCGGCCTCGACGGCGTGGAGTCGCTGAGCTGGTACGGCCTGTTCGGTCCGGCCGGCCTGCCCGCGCCCATCGTCGCGCAGATCAACCAGGACCTGAAGAAGGTGGCGGCCGACCCGGCCGTGCTCAAGCAGATGGAGGACCAGGGCGCGCACATCACGCTCACGCCGCCGGCCGAGTTCCGCAGCTTCCTCGCGGCCGAGACGAAGAAGTGGACGCTGGTCGCGCAACGCGGCGGCATCCGGGCCGAGTGACGATGGCCAGCCCTCTTCTGCGCGAGAAGCTCGAGCGCCGCGAGTTCATCGTCATCCCCGGCCTGCAGGACATGATCGCCGCCACCATGGCGGCCAAGGTCGGCTTCGACATCGTCTACGGCTCGGGCTTCTGGCTCACGGCCTCGAGCCTCGGGCTGCCCGATGCGGGCATCGCCACCTACACCCAGATGCTCGACCGCATGGCGACGCTGGTGCGCAGCAGCGGCGGCGCGGCCGTGATCGCCGATGCCGACACCGGCTACGGCGGCCTGCTCAACGTGCACCACACGGTGCGCGGCTACGAGGCGGCTGGCGTCACGGCCATCCAGCTCGAGGACCAGGAGTTTCCGAAGAAGTGCGGCCACACGCCGTTCAAGCGCTGCGTGCCGGTGCAGGACATGGTCGACAAGATCCGCGTGGCCGCCGAGGCGCGCGAGGACAAGAAGAACTTCCTGACAATCGCGCGCACCGATGCGCGCGCCGAGCTCGGCGTGGACGAGGCGCTGCGCCGGCTCGAGGCCTATGCGCGCGCGGGCGCCGACATCCTGTTCTTCGAGGCGCCGCAGTCCGAGGACGAGATGCGCCGCGCCTGCGAGGCCTTCGAACTGCCGATGATGGCCAACATGTCCGATGGCGGGAAGACGCCGATGCTGAGCGCGCAGACGCTGCAGGAGATCGGCTTCTCGCTCGCCATCTATCCGTCGATGACCAGCCTCGCGGCCGCGGCCGCGATGGAGCGCGCACTGCGCCACCTGAAGGCGAGCGGCGCCAGCGTGGCACCGGGCGACGATCTGTTCGACTTCAACGAGTTCTGCCGGCGCATCGGCTTCGAGGAGGTCTGGGACTTCGAGAAGCGCTGGGCGCGATAGCGCGCTCACCCACACCGACAACAACGGAGACAAGAAATGAGAAATGCATGGAAGCTCGCGCTGCTCGGCATCGCGGCCGCGGCCCTGGCCGGCTGCTCGACGGGCGCGCTGCAGGTGGCCGACGTCGGCAGCTATCACGTCGGCGGACGCGCCGTCACGCTCACGGGCCTGCCCGAGAAGGAACTGGTGTTCACGCCCGGCGCGCCGCCGCTGAAGTTCGACCCCAACGGCGACTTCGAGGTCGAGGGGCTCTATGCGCGCTACACGCGCCTGGCGAACCCGAAGGGCCGCTATCCGCTGCTGCTGTGGCACGGCGGCGGCCTCTCGGGCGTGACCTGGGAGACCAAGCCCGATGGTCAGCCGGGCTGGGAGAACCACTTCCTGCGCGCCGGCTGGGACGTGTACGTGAGCGACGCGGTCGAGCGCGGCCGCGCCTCGTGGGCGCGCTATCCCGAGATCTTCAAGAGCGAGCCCTTCTTCCGGCCGAAGAAGGAAGGCTGGGAGCTGTTCCGCATCGGCGAGACCGGCTCGTACGACACCGATCCCGCGAAGCGCCGCGCGCTGCCGGGCACGCAGTTCCCGGTGGCCAGCTTCGACCAGTTCGCGAAGCAGGCGATCCCGCGCTGGAGCACCAACGACGCGGCCACGCAGGCGGCCTACGACGCCTATGTGCAGAAGGCCTGCCCCTGCGTGATCGTGGTCCACAGCCAGGGCGGCAACTTCGCCTTCAATTCGGCGCTCAGGTACCCCGACAAGGTCAAGGCCATCGTCGCGGTCGAGACCTCGGGCTCGCCGAATCCCGAGACCACCGACTTCGCGCGCCTGAAGGGCGTGCCCATGCTGTGGGTGTGGGGCGACAACCTCGAGCGCTATCCGTTCTGGGCCCGCATCACGGCGCAGCAGGAGAACTTCCGCCAACGGCTGATCGCGGCCGGCGGCACCGGTGACCGCCTGCTGCTGCCCGAGCTCGGCTGGCGCGGCAATTCGCACATGCTCATGATGGACCGCAACTCCGATGCGATTGCCGAGCGCGTCGACCAGTGGCTCGCGAAGCAGGGCCTGAAGCGCTGAGCGACACGAGAACGAAACCAAGAACGAACGAAGGAGACAAGCGATGAATGCCTGGAAGAACACGCTGGCGCGCCTGCTCGCGGCCGCGCTGCCGCTCGCGCTGGCCATGGGCCCCGCGGCCGCGCAGCAGGACTACCCCAACAAGCCGATCCGCCTGATCGTGCCCTTCACGCCCGGCGGCGTGACCGACACCGGCGCGCGCGTGGTGGCCGACAAGCTCGGCGCGCGCCTGGGCCAGACCGTGGTGGTCGACAACCGGCCCGGCGCCTCGGGCAACATCGGCACGCAGATGGTGGCCACCGCCGCGCCCGACGGCTACACGCTGCTGCTGGGTTTCGACGGCACGCTGGTCATCAACCCGCACGTCTATGCCAAGGTGCCGTTCGACACGCTCAAGGACTTCGTGCCGGTCAGCAAGATCGGCGACGCGGTGCTGATCATCGTCGTGCATCCATCGGTGCCCGCGAAGACGCTGTCCGAGCTGGTGGCCTATTCGAAGACCAATCCGGGCGGCGTGTCCTACGGCAGCGCGGGCACCGGCAGCACGCCGCATCTGGCCGGCGAACTGCTCAAGGCCCGCACCGGCGCGAACTTCGTGCACGTGCCCTACAAGGGCGGCGGCCAGTCGATGACCGACGTGGTGGGCGGCTCGCTGCCGATGCTCTACACCGCGGTGGCCGGTGCCTATCCCTTCGTGCAGAAGGGCCAGATCCGGCCGATCGCCGTGTCGAGCGCGCAGCGGCTGGCCTCGCTGCCCGAAGTGCCCACGGTCGCCGAATCGGGCGTGCCGGGCTTCGAGTCGAGCTCGTGGATCGGCATCCTCGCGCCCGCGAAGACGCCGCAGCCCATCGTCGAGCGGCTGCAGCGCGAGCTGCATGCGGTGGTGCAGTCGCCCGAGGTGCGCGAGCGGCTCGCATCGCTCGGCATCTCGGCGCTGGGCAACACGCCCGCGGAGTTCGGCCAGCAGATCCGCGCCGACCTCGCGAAGTACGACCAGATCGTGAAGGCGGCCAAGGTCCGGGTCGATTGACGCCGGGCGCTGGGCACGGCACCGCACAATGCACGGGCACGCATCCTCGTGCGACCGCCGCAGCCCCATGAACCCGATCGAGATCCGCGCCCTGCCCGCGCATGCCCTGCTCGCCCGCTACGAGGGCACGGGCGCCTACACCGACTGCCACACGCTCGCCGTCGACGGCCGCGTGCCGCTGGCCGCCTACATCGAGGCCTTCTACACCTCGCCGGCCTTCAGGCCCGAGCGCTGGCTGCTCGGTGTGGTGCTCGGGCGGCGCGCGAACGACGCCGATGCGGCCGCGCTGGCCGCGGGCCATGTCGACACCTTCTCGGCCTGGCACGTCGAGGCACGCGCGGCCGACCAGATCGTGCTGGCGACCGGGCGCACGCGCAGCTGGCTCATGGTGGCGCCGCGCGCGGACGGTGCGGCGCCGCAGACCACGCTGTTCTTCGGTTCGGCCGTCCTGCCGCGCGCGCAGGGCAGTCTTGGCTGGACGATCGATGCGCTGACGGGCTTCCACAAGCTCTACTCGCGCGTGCTGCTGCGCGCCGCCGCGAAGCGCGTGAAGGCCGGATCCAGCATCTGATTGCCACCCGCGTCGCCGCGGCTGGCCCTGGACCGGCGATGCCTCAGGAGCCTTCGCGCCGCGCGGCCAGCCACTCGCGCGGCGACACGCCCAGCTTCTGCGCGAACACGCGCGACAGTGCCGAGGCATTGGCATAGCCGAGCTCGTCGGCGATGGTCTTCACCGAGGCGCCGCAACGCAGTTGCGCCTGAGCGATGCTGAGCCGCCAGAGCGCGAGGTAGTCGGCGGGCGTGGTGCCCACCACCTCGCGGAAGCGCTGCGCGAAGGCGCTGCGCGACAGGCCCGCCTCACGCGCCATCTGCTCGAGCGGCCAGGGCTCGCCGGGCCGCTCGTGCAGGCCGACCAGCACGCGTGCGAGCCGCGGATCGCCGAGCCCCGTCAGCAGGCCCGGCGGCAGTTCGCTGTGCTCCGGATGATCGAGCAGCCAGCGCAGCAGCTGGATCAGCACCACCTCGAACAGGCGGTCGGCGAGCAGCCGGTGGCCGCACTGCACGCGCGTGGTCTCGGAGAACAGCAGCGCGAGCGACTGCTCGATCCCCTCGACCTCGCGCAGCGGCAGGCGGATCAGCGGCGGCAGCGCGCGCGCCAGCGGATGCGTCTCGCCGCCATCGAAGTCCAGCGTCGCGCAGACGAAGTCCGAGCCTTCGACGGGCGCATTGTGGAAGTGGTGGGACAGCGGGCGCGGATAGAACAGCAGGCTTGGTTCCTTCACGACCAGCTTGCGCGGCGCGCCGCTGCGCGAAGCATGCGTGACCACCATCTCGCCACGGCGCAGCACATGCAGGAAGCCGCGCCCCGGCTCGGCCGCGAAGCTGGTGGTGCCGCACTGCGGGCCGTTGTGGAACAGGTGCGCGCGCACGCGGAAGCGCTCGAGCAGCGAGGACAGCCTGTCGATGGGAGGTGGTGCGGCCATTCGGACGAAAAGATATGTTTGATGGATAAAACGATCCGAATCATACGAGGATCGCCAGCAAACTTCCTCCACCGACACAACTCCCTGAAGGAAATCACCATGTCCCGCATCCCCCTCGTCTCCCCCGCCGAAGCCACCGGCGAGACCCAGGCACTGCTTTCGCAGATCCATGGCGCCTTCGGTGCCACGCCCAACATGTTCCGCGCCGTCGCCAACTCGCCGGCCGCGCTCCAGAGCCTGTGGGGATCGTTCGGCGCGCTCGGCGGCGGCGTGATTCCCGCGCAGCTCGGCGAGAAGATCGCGGTGGCGGTCGCCGACCGCAATGCCTGCCACTACTGCCTGGCCGCGCACACGGCGCTGGGCCGCAAGGCCGGCGCCTCGTCGGCAGAGATGACGGCCGCGCAGCACGGCGAGTCCGCCGATCCGCAGACCGCCGCGGCGCTGCGCTTCGCGCTCGCGGTGGTCGAACGGCGCGGCCAGATCGACGCCGCCGAGGTGCAGGCGCTGCACGACGCGGGCTTCGACGACCAACGGATCGTCGAGATCCTCGCGCACGTGGCCTTGAACCTGTTCACGAACTATGTGAATGTCGCCTTCGACGTGCCCGTCGACTTCCCCGGCGTGAAGCTGCGCGCGGCTGCTTGAGCGCGAGCGCCGGGGCCTTGCCATTGCATTGGAGCCATCAACCATGTCGAGAATCCATCCCCCGGCGCCCGAACTGCAGGTCGAGCGCTGGCTCAACATCGAGGCCCCCATCACGCTCGAATCGCTGCGCGGCAAGGTCGTGGTGCTGCATGCCTTCCAGATGCTGTGCCCGGCCTGCGCCACGCACGGCCTGCCGCAGGCGAAGAAGACCCGGCAGCTGTTCGCCGCGAAGGACGTCGCGGTGATCGGGCTGCACACGGTGTTCGAGCACCACGAGGTCATGACGCCCGCGGCGCTCGAGGCCTTCGAGCGCGAGTACCGCTACGTCTTCCCGATCGGCATCGACCGGCCCTCGCCCGGCAGCAGCATTCCGCAGACCATGCGCGCCTACCAGTTCCAGGGCACGCCGAGCGTGGTGCTGATCGACAGGCAGGGGCGGCTGCGGCTGAGCCACTTCGGCCTGCTCGACGACATGTCGCTGGGCGCGGCCATCGGCCAGCTCGCGGCCGAGGACGTGGCCGCGCCGTTGATCGCCGATGCGGTTCACGAAGAAGAAACGGCCGCGGGCGATGGCTGCGGCGACACAGGCTGTCCGGTTGGCTGACGTCGCGCACTGGCGCGCGTCCGACAGCCGCGCGCGTATGGCCTGTTAGCTTGGGATTCCCCGCATCGCGGTACTACAGACAGAGAGGGACACCATGCCGACCGGAACCAGCCAGGGACAGAACCACCAGAAACCCGGCATCGTGATGTGGAGCGTGATCGCCGCGGTCGCCGTCGTGCTGGTCGTCTACGCACTGACGTGGGTGAGCAGCGAGCGGGACAA
>NZ_JBZAYE010000679.1:0-3758 GCF_058244205.1 Variovorax sp. 20P10.2.4 | reverse complement strand
GCCGCGAACCAGCCGAACTGCTCTTCGGCCAGCAGTTCGCCGTCGTTGCGGCCCGCATGCAGGCGCACGATCACGGTGTCGAGTTCGCGCCGGTCGAAGCTCTGCAGCAGCTCGCCCGAGGAGCCGATGCGGATCTCGATCAGCAGCTGCGGGTCCTGCGCGTTCATGCGCGCGATCAGCGCGGGCAGCTCGGGGCCGGCCACGTGGTCGCTGATGCCGATGGTGAGCCGCTGGCGCGCCTGCGCGAAGGCGCCGAGCGCGCGGTCGTGCACCGCCAGCAGCTCGCGCGCGTGCTCGAGAAAGGCCGCCCCCTTGGCCGACAGCTCCACGTGCCGCGGCGTGCGCTCCACCAGCCGGCAACCGAGCCGCTCCTCGAGCCGCTTGAGCTTGAGGCTGATGCCGGCCTGCGTGGTCTGCAGCGCCTCGGCCGCGAGCGTGAAGCTGCCGAGCTCGACGATGCGGATGAAGGCCAGGACGGCATCGAGATCGAGGGGGCGTGCAATCATTTCAAAAAATTGTCGTTGATATAAGTATCCATAGCAATTTCGTATGACTAGCATCGTCCGACATCACCACCCCCTTGAAGGAATCACGATGCCCATCAGCCATGTCTTCCTGCGTGCCGGCAAGCCCGAGGCCTATCGCAAGGCGATCCTCGACGGCCTCGGCCGCGCGCTCAGCGACGCGCTCGGCGTGTCCGAGGACAACCGCTTCATGACGCTCAGCGAGCACGAGCCCGCGAACTTCCGCCACGGCAACGCCTATGGCGTGACGCGCAGCGACGACGTGGTCTACATCCGGATCACGGTGTTCGACACGCGCAGCGCGCAGCAGAAGCAGGCGCTGTTCCGACGGCTCGCGGAACTGCTCGCCGAGAGCCCCGGCCTGCGCGGCGAAGACCTGTTCGTGAACATCGTCGACTCGCCGAAGGAGAATTGGTCGGTGGGCCATGGCCTCGCGCAATTCGCCTGAGGCCCGGCCGACGAGATCCACGATGGAGACATCCCATGCTCGATATTGCAGAGGTCGCGCAGCGCGCCGGCCTGGCGCCTTCGGCGCTGCGCTTCTATGAACGGCGCGGACTGATCGAGTCCGCGGGCCGCACCGGCCTGCGGCGCGCCTACCGGCCCGAGGTGGTCGCGCGGCTGGCGCTGATCCACTGCGCGAAGTCGGCCGGCTTCTCGCTCGCGCAGATCGGCCGCTTCCTCGCGTCCACGCCCAAGGACGTCGAGCTGCGCCGCAGCATGGCCAAGCGCGCCACCGAGCTCGACCACGAGATCGAGCGGCTGCAGACCATGCGCGACAGCCTCAAGCACGCGGCCGTGTGCACGCATGCCTCGCTGGTCGAATGCCCGAAGTTCAAGGCCAACTTCCGCGAGCTGGTGCGTTAGCAAGAAAACCTCGAGGAAGCGCTTGACTTGAACCAAAGTTCAAGTCGTAGATTGGCTGTTCCCTTCACCACCGGAAGACAGGACATGCCGCTTCATCCCCAGGCCCAGGCGCATCTGGATCGCCTCGCCGCCACCCGCTTCTCCGACATGCACACGCTCGCGCCCGACGCGATCCGACAGGGCATGCGCCGCATGCTCGCGGCGCTGCCACCCGGCGCGCCGGTAGCCTCGGTCGCCGACCGTCGCATCGACAGCGCGGTGGGGCCGCTCGACGTGCGCATCTACCACCCGTCGCCGCGGCAGGTGCTGCCGGTCATCGTGTTCTTCCACGGCGGCGGCTTCGTGCTCGGCGACCTCGACACGCACGACGGCCTCGCGCGCGCGCTCGCCGTGGCGACGCAGGCGGTCGTGGTCTCGGTGGCCTATCCGCTGGCGCCCGAGCACAAGTTCCCGGCCGGTGTCGACGCGGCCTTCGCGGCCACCGCCTGGGTGGCCGAGCATGCGGCGCAGCTCGGTGCCGACGGGCATCGGCTCGCGGTCGCGGGCGACAGCGCCGGCGGCAACCTCGCGGCGGTGGTCGCGCTGAAGGCGCGCGATGCCGCGGGACCGCGGATCGCGCACCAGCTGCTGATCTATCCCGATGTCGATTTCCGCCGCATCAACACCTCGATCCAGGCCTATGCGGGGCAGTACGGCAACATCGGCCGCGAGATGCAGCACTGGTTCATGGACCACTACCTCGGCGACGCGGCACTGAAGACCCATGCGCTGGTCTCGCCGCTGCTGGCCGGGGACCTGCGCGGACTGCCGCCGGCCCATATCGTCACGGCCGAGTTCGATGCGCTGCGCGACGAGGGCGAAGCCTATGGCGAGCGCCTGCGCGAGGCCGGGGTGCCGGTCAGCGTGAAGCGCTACGACGGCATGATCCACGAGTTCATGCGTTGGCCCTTCGACGCCACGCGCGAGGCGCTGGCCGATGCCGCGCGGGCACTGCGGCCCACGCTGTTCGCGGCGTAGCGGCCTCAGGCCTGCGGATGCGGCCGAGCGCGGTCTGCGCGGCGAGCTAGGTTTCGAAGCCGGGGCTCTGGTCGAGCGCGTCGCTGGTCATGTCCGTGCGGATGGCGCCCGGCGAAACGGCATTGGCGCGGATGCCATGCGCGCCAAACTCCTTGGCCATGCAGCGCGTGAGCACTTGCAGCCCGCACTTGAAGGCGGCACAGGGCGCGACGCCCGGTGTCACGACACGCGTGGTCGCGCTCGCGAACGGATACTGGCCTGGCACGCCTGAGCGCGCACCGCGGGCAACGCCCGCTCAGTTGTCGTCTACGCGCACGAAAGACTCGAGCACCTTGACCATGCGTGCGAGCTGCGGGCCGATGTCCTGCTCGAGCAGCTCGCGGCCGAAGCGGCTGGCCGAGCCACCGACGTTGAAGGTCACAACGTTGCCGTCGGCCTGCCGGATGGCCGCGCCCACGCCGCTGATGTCGCTCTCCCAGCCGCGCACGACCATCGTGAAGCCGCGCTCGCGCCAGTGGGCGAGCGAGGTCTCGATGGCCTGCTGCGTCTGCGGCCAGCGCTCGCGGTCGGCCAGGCGGATCTCGCCCAGCAGCCGCTCGCGCTCCTTCGCATCGAGCGCGCAGAGGTAGGCATGGCCCATCGCCGAGCGCGCCACGGGCAGCCGCGAACCGATGTCCAGGCCCAGCGACAGCGGCGCGCTCGAGCGGCAGTTCTCCACGTAGAGCATCGACAGCCCGTTGCGGATGCCGAGCGACACCGAGGCGTCGTAGCGGTCGGCCAGGTCCTGCATGTAGGGCCGTGCGATGCGCCGCAGCTTGAGGTTCGACACCATCGTGATGCCGAGCGCGACCAGGCCGTCGCCATGCGCGTACTTGCCGGTCTCGCGCGAGTGGCGCAGGTAGCCGGCCACGACGAGGGTGTAGGCGAGGCGCGCGATCGTGGGCTTGGGCAGGCCGGTGCGGCGCGCGAGCTCGGTGCTGGTGAGCCATTTCTCGTCGGGGCCCCAGGCGGCCAGGATGTCCAGCCCGCGCGCCAGCGCGGTCACGAAGCGCGGGCTGTCGGCCCCCTCCTCGAAGTCGATCTGCTTGGTGCGGCCCATGCGTTTCTCTCAATTTAATTTCGTTGGACGGAATTATATTTTCAGCAGTTGGAAACGGTTCATGGAATTCCCTATACGAGAGAAACGCGAGCGGAAAGATACTCGCCGTCGTTCGAAAGAACGTTCCATAAATCTAATTCCGCTGAACGAAATTAAAAGATTCACGCGGAACCCATCCCCAACACGCAGGAGACATCTCGTGAAGTTCCATCGCCATCCGGGCCGCCGCGCCACCCTTCTCTCGCTCATCG
>NZ_JBZAYE010000678.1:0-3762 GCF_058244205.1 Variovorax sp. 20P10.2.4 | reverse complement strand
CCGCCGCCCAGCCGCCCGAGGATCACGCCGTAGAGCGGCACGAACACCGAGCTCAGCAACAGCAGGAAGGGCTCGAGCGTGTGCATCGGCAGCACCAGCGCGAGCGCGATGCACAGCACGGCCAGCAGCAGGCCCCAGCGCTTCACGCTCCAGCGCGGCAGCAGGCTGTGGGTGGAGACCGAGCCCGAGTAGACGTCGCCATAGGCGTTGTCGAGCTCGTCGATCAGGATCAGGCCCAGCGCCACCAGCCCGCCCTGCGCCAGCAGCAGCGCCGTGACCAGGCTGGTGCCGGGCTCGGCCACGCTGACCACCATCACGCCCAGCGCATAGCACCAGATGTTGGCCAGCGCATAGCCGATCCAGGTGCCGCTGAAGGCGCTGCCCAGCCCGCCCGCGCTGCGCTTGCCGTGCCGCGCATAGTCGGCCACCAGCGGCAGCCATGAGACAGGCATCGCGATCACGAGGTCGAGGGCGCCGAACATGCCCATGCTGCCGTCGCCCGGGCGGGCCCAGAAGGCATCGAAGCCCTTGGCATGCAACTGCGTTGCGAACTGCCAGCTGAGCCACAGCAGCGACAGCACCACCAGCGGCAGCCCGAAGCGGCTCACGAAGCGCCGAACCAGCTTCACCATCGAGCCCGCGAGCAGCGCCAGCAGCACCGCGCCCCACAGCAGCGTGGTCGCCACGCCGCCCCAGGCACTGCCCAGCCACGGCCCGGCCACCGACTGGCCGATGGCCTGCGTGCCCTCGCGCATGATCACCAGCTCGAAGGTGGTCCAGCCCACCAGCTGCACGATGTTGAGCAGTACCGGCAGCCGCGCGAAGGCGCTGCCGTAGGTGGCATGCATCAGGCCCGCGCTGGCCAGGCCGCTCTCGCAGCCCAGGCGCGCGGTCCAGGCCAGCAGCGCGGCGCCGAGGCAGGAACCCAGCGCGATCGCGATCGCCGCGTCGCGCGTGCCCACGGCCGGCACCAGGTAGGCGCCGATCTGCATCACCAGCAGGCCCACGCCCAGGCTGAACCAGAGCGAGGCATGGTCGTGCCAGCCGAAGACGCGCTGCGACGCCGGCAGCGGCGTCAGCGCCTCGTTGGCGAGAGGGTTCGATGTGTCGTCGTGTGCCATCCGTTTTGCTCCGGGCAAAAGGTTTGGCAGGTGGGCGAGGCTCCAGCGGCGCGGCTGGCACGCGAGAGAACGTGACAGGCCGCCGGACCAGCTTCCCTGCGCGAGGATTACCTCAATCAGGTTCAAAGGGACTTTCTCAGCCGGATCGGCAAGCCGACCCAACACCCCTAGCGAACCGACATTTTAGGCCCGTCGCGGCATACCGGGGGCATTCCTCGAAGTCCGGGACAATCCGCGCCATAACGAACGAGGGCGCGCACGAGCGCGCGAAAGGGAACGACATGGCAGACGCTGCTGCATCCGCGGCCTCCACGGAGGCCGCCCGGCCACCCCCGGCCGCCACCCGCCTGCGCCGCTTCCGGGTCGACGTCGGCACCATCATCTGTGCCGTCGCGCTGGTGCAGTCGCTGCTGCTGGTGGCGCTGGGCTACTGGGGCGCGCAGCGGCTGGTGTCGCGCATCGGCGAGTCGGCGCACAAGGTCCACCACGACCGCATCGAGGACAACGTGCTGGCCTTCCTCGCCAAGACCCAGGCGGTGGTGCACGCCGTCGGCGATTCGCCGAGCCTGCATCCGCTGGGCGAGGACGGCGAGCGCAGCGCCGAGATGCTGTGGACCATGCTCGAGGAAGCCACCGAGCTCGACAGCCTCGGCGTGGCCAGCGACGACGGCCACCTACTGATGGCCGAGCGCTATCCGGTGTCGGCGATCCGCCAGGTGGTGCGCGATCCGGCCTTCAGCACCGAGACCTGGGAATACAAACGCTCGGTCGACATCGAGGGCGGCGATCCGCGCCAGCGCTTCGCGACCACGCGCATCGAGTCCTTCCGCAGCGACCACGACGCCACCGAGCGCGCCTGGTACCGCGAGGCGCTGGCACGGAAGGCGCCGGTGTGGACGCCGCCGTTCCGCTTCGACGACGGCGAGGAGCTCGGCGTGAGCTACGCCCGGCCGGCCGAGCGGCTCGACGACGAGGGTCGTACGCAGCAGTCGCTGGTGGTGGTCGGCCACCTGTCGCTGGGCCACCTGTCGACGTTGGTGCGCCAGTTCGGCAGCCGGGGCCCCGGCGAGAGCGTGCTGCTGAGCGACGACCACCACGTGCTCGCGCGCAGCGACCATCCCGATCCCGTGCGCGATCTGCAATGGCCCGAGGGTGGCGTGCTCGGCGCGGTGCATGCATACATGCTGGCGCACGGCATCTCGGAGAACGTGGAGGACGAGAGCTTCGTCGTCACCCACGCGGGCGAGCGCTACCGGGTCGAGTCGTCGCGCATCGGCCCCACGGGCTGGGAGCTGATCAGCTGGGAGCCCGAAGCGGTGCTGCTCGCCGGCGTGGAACGCCTGGTGCGCTGGGGCCTGCTGCTGACGCTGGCCTTCCTGGCGTTCGCGCTCTTCATCTCGCTGCGGCTGTCGAAGCTGGTGACCGCGCCGATCGAGAAGCTGTCGCAGACCGCGCGCCGCATCGGCCGGCTCGAGCTCGACGACCTGCCGCAGCAGCCCAGCCGCGTGCTCGAGATCCAGCATCTGAACCAGGCGCTCGACGACTCCGCGCGCAGCCTGCGGGCCTTCAGCAAGTTCGTGCCGGTGCACCTGATCCGCCAGCTCGTCGCCGAAGGCCATGCGCTGGCGCCCGGCGGTTCGCCGCGCCGCATCACGGCGATGTTCACCGACGTCGAGGGCTTCACCAGCATCGCCGAATCGCTGGAAGCCGGCGTGCTGGTGCGCCAGCTCACCGAGTACTTCAACCTCGCGCAGCGCGTGTTCGCGCGCCATGGCGGCGTGGTCGACAAGTACATGGGCGACGGCATCATGGTGCTGTGGGGCGCGCCGCTCGACCTGCCCGATGCCGAGTACCGCGCCTGCCTCGCGGCACGCGAGCTGCATGCCGAGATGGCCGAGCTCAATCGCCGCTGGCAGGCCGAGGGGCTGCAGCCCTTCCACACGCGCATCGGCATGCACACCGGCGTGGTGATCGCCGGCGTGCTCGGGTCCAGCGACCGGCTCTCCTACACCGCGCTCGGCGACGTGATCAACGCCGCGAGCCGCATCGAGGGCAGCAACAAGGAACTGGGCACGCGCACGCTGATGTCCGAAGCCACCCACGCGGGCCTGAACGGGCGGCTGCCCACGCGCCGCATCGAGGAGCAGGTGGCGCTGCGCGGCCGGCAGACGCGCATGGTGCTCTACGAACTGCTCGAGGAGAACGAGGCGCCCTAGAGATCGAGCACCAGCCGCGGCGAACGCGCGCGCGAGCAGCAGGGCAGGAACTGGTCGTTCGCGGCCTGCTCGGCGGGCGTGAGAAAGAGGTCGTGGTGCGCGACCTCGCCCTCGAGCACGCGCGTGAGGCAGGTGCCGCAGACGCCCTGGGCGCAGGACACCGGGATCTCGATGCCCTCGGCCGCGAGCGCGTCCACCACGCTGAGCGCGGCCGGCACGCGCACCACGCGGCCGCTGCTGCGCAGCTGCACCTCGAAGCTGCCGGCCTCTTCGACGGGCGGCGGCGCACCCGTGAAGCATTCGAAATGCACGCGCTCTTCGGGCCAGCCGAGCGCGCGGGCGGCGGCGCGCACCGCTTCGATGAATCCGTTCGGCCCGCAGACGTAGAGATGGCGCCCGGGCGCCGGCGCGCCGATGGTGGCGGC
>NZ_JBZAYE010000677.1:0-3764 GCF_058244205.1 Variovorax sp. 20P10.2.4 | reverse complement strand
CGGCGGCTGTCGGGGTCGTTGTACTCGCGCCCGCCCTGGCGCAGTTCCTCGTAGAACACCTCGCGTACCAGCACGCCCTGCTGCTCCGCAGGCAGCGCGAGGAAGGTGGCGAGCGCGCCCTCGGCACCGCCCGCGTAGCCGAAGCGCTCGCGCAGCCAGGCCAGCAGCCGGTCCTCGTAGGTCTTCGCGACCTTGCCGGGCTGGTCGGCCAGCGGCGAGCCCGCGTCGGCCAGGTTGGCGCGGTCCAGGTAGCGCGCGGCGAAGCCGGCGTAGTCGGGCCCGTGCGCGCCCGTGCCGGCCGACAGCACGATCGAGGCACCGGGCCGTGTGTCGCCCTCGACGATCGGCCCGATGCTGCGCAGCGCGAAGGTCGCGTAGGCATTCGCCGCCGCCAGGCCCTGCTGGATGTTGCGGCCCGCCGTGACCTCGAGCAGGCCGGGGCCGGCCAGGTCGAAGGTGCTGTTGAGGATGTCGCGCCCGGCCTGCAGCACCGAGACGTCGGTCGGCGCGTTGTGCGAGACGAAGCCGCTGGCGAGGATGTCGCGCCCGGCGCGCAGTTGCAGCGGCTGGGCGGCGATGTAGTAGTGCTCGATGTCGCTGCCCCCTACGGTCAGGGCACGCTTGAGGCCGCTGACGGCCATGATGTCGCCGCGCAGCGCGTACAGCCGGATCGGCTCGCCGCCCGCGGCATGCAGCGCCGTCGCGCGGTCCACGCCATGGGCGAACAGCACGCTGCCCTCGAGCAGCGGTTCGTAGATGTCGCCCTCGGGCGAGGGCCGGTCGATCGCCGCGTAGTAGTTGCTGGCCAGGCGCGAGCCGAAGGCGCTGAGCAGCCACAGCGGCGCCTGCGGCGTGGCCATCGATTCGAGCGCGGCGCTCGACATCGCCGAGGTACCGAAGATGTTGTCGCGCGCGAACAGCTCGAGCCGCCCCTGGCGCGAGGGCGCGAGATTGACCAGGGTGGTGATCGAGCCGTTCGCGGCGATGGCCGAGAAGCGGCCCGGGTCGTAGCGCAGCGCGCTGCTGTCCAGGCTCAGCACCGGCCGCTGCAGGATGTCGCCGCCAGCCGAGAACAGTTCGAGGCCGCTGCGCTCGGTCCACAGCGAGAACGAGCTGACGGCCGAACCGTCCTGCCCCTGCGAGGAGGCCTGCGTCTCGCCGCCGCGCAGCGTCACCCGGCCCGCGTCGCGCGCGGTGATCACGGACAGGTCGCCGCGCGTCTCGAGCGTCATCGTGCCATCGCCCGCCAGCAGGTTGATGCCGCCGAAGCCCGAGCGGTCGCGCGGCGCGCGCACGTCGACCGCGCGCGGATCGCCGTCGGCCTTCAGGCCATAGCCCGCCTCGAGCGACATGCCGATGGTGCCGGCGCGCACCCGGCTGTCGCCGCGCAGGTTCACGACCTGGCCGGTGGTGACCGGCATGTTGCCCGTGTCGACGCCGGTGTTGAGGCGGCCGCCGACCTCCAGGCTCAGGCGCCCGCCGCCCGAGACCGCGAGCGCACCGTCGGCGCCCACTCGGCCGGTGGAGGCGACGAACAGGTCGAGCGAGGAGGTGGTGGCCGTGAGGTCGTCGAGGCCGAGGTTGGAAGTCGACCCGGCGTCACCGCCCGCGCGCACCGTGAGATGGCCGCCGCCCAGCGTGCCGATGCCGCTGAAACCCGCGAGCTCGACGCCGCCGGACAGCGCCGACAGCACGTACTGGCCGAAGTTGATGCCCCAGGCCGTGCGCTGCCCGAGCTCGCTGCCACCCTGGCGCCAGAGCCAGCGGCCGATGTCGTTGCTGAACTTGAGGTTGCCGCTGTCGCTGACGGCGAAGCCGCGCATCTCGCCCTGGGCCGCGAGCAGCAGGTCGCCGCCGCCCTCGGTAAAGAACATGCGGCGCGCATGGAGCGTGGCCTCGTAGTCGGGGTAGCCGGCGAGCACCGAGCCGTCCCAGCCCGCCGCGCGCGGCAGGTCCCAGGCTTCGCTGCCCGCGATCTGCGTGCCGGCGGTGTAGACGCCGAACGGTGTCTTCTGCCGATGGTCGCGCCCGGCCAGCAACTCGAGGTAGCCGGTGCCGGTGCGCAGCACCGACAGCCCGGCCTCGGGCGAGAACTGGACTGCGGTCTGGTGCGGGTCGTCGAGCAGCAGGTCGCCGCTGTCGCGCAGCTGCGATGCGGCCGCGAGCGTGCGCGTGTCGGCCGCGCTCAGGTCGGCGCCGCCCACGAGGCGCATCGACCACGATCGCATGCCCGGCGCCAGCATGTCGGCCACGGCCATCACGCGGCCCCGGCCGTCGGGCCGCTCGGTCCAGCCGAAGTCGTCGGGCGTGTCGGGTGGCGGCGCGAAGCCATCGGAGATGCTGCCGTTGACGACGAGGTTGCCGCCCGCGCGCAGCACCAGCACGCCCGGTTCGCCCGAACCGCGCCGCGTGCTGTCGACGCCGGGGCCGTAGCGGTAACCCGAGAGATCGATCTCGCCGCGCACCCGCAGATCGCCCGCGCCGAGGATCTCCACGCCGGGCCGCAGATGGAAGGCGTTGCCCTGCGCGCGCAACCCGGCCAGCCGCGCCTGGGTGGCGCTGCTGGCGTTGGCCGCGTCGATGAAAGCGGTGCTGGCGGCATGCAGGCGGTCGAGCCGGTCCTGGTCGACCACGCCGTCGGCGGGCGTGTCGCGCGCGAAGGCATTGACCGCGATGCTCTCGGCGCCACGCACCGACAAGCCCGCGGCGGCATCGACCGCCACGCCGTCGGCGCCGAGGCGCCGTGCGTTGATCTCGAGCCGGCCGCGCGCCACGGCGTCGGCCGCGCGCAGATCGATCGTCGCGCCCGTGTCCAGCCGCACCGTGCCGGCTGCGGAGCCTAGCTCCACCTGCGCGCGGTTCGAGGCCTCGATGGCCTGGCCGCGCCCGTCGAGCGCGAGCTGCGTGCCCCGCGCGTCGAGCACCGCGCCCGCCGCCAGTACGAGGTCGTCGCGCGCGGCGAGGCGGATCGTGCCCACGTCCTCGCCGCTGGCATCGATGCGGCCGTTGACCGTGAGCCGCCCGCCGTCGGCCGAGACTTCGATGCGGTGAGCGCGCAGTTCGTCGCCGATCGTGAGGTCGCCGGTCTTGACCACGAAGCCGCGGCCGCCGAAGAGCCCGCCCTCGTTGAGCCGCCCATTGAGCCCGGCGAAGTCGTCGAGCGCGCGCGCGCGGATGTCGATGCTGCCGGACTCGCGCGCCCGCGGCGAAGCGCCGAGGATGCGACCCGCGAGCGTGACGCGGCCATCGGTGCCGGTGGCGGTGACACGGACCGAGCCGGCCGGCTTGCCGGCGGCCGATACGTCGATGCGCGAACCCGCGGACTGCGCGACGGCGCCTTCGGTCGACTCGATCAGCAGGTCGCCGCCACTGCTGAAGCGCGTGACGTCGAAGAAAGCGAGGGCGCGGCCCGCGAGGTCGATGGCCGCGCCGTCGCCGAGCGCGATGTCGCCGTCGGCGCGCACCGAGAGCCGGCCGCTGGGCAGCGCCAGCGCGGTGTCGAGCCGCACCGAGCGCGCCTCGAGCGCCAGGCTGGCGCCGAGCGTGTCGAGCGCCGCGGTGTCGACACGGGCACCGGCATCGGGCGCAATCGCTTCCAGCCGTCCGCCGGCCACGTACTTCATGCTGGAGCCGGCCTCGCCGGTCCACAGCGGCGTGACGATGCGCAGGTCGCCACCCGTGCGGCTGCCGTCGGCCGCCTGGGTGCCGCCCACGGTGAGGCTGCCGGCGTTGTTCGCGCTCACGCGGTCCGCGGCATGGATCTC
>NZ_JBZAYE010000676.1:0-3766 GCF_058244205.1 Variovorax sp. 20P10.2.4 | reverse complement strand
CCGCCGCTCGAGATGCATCGTCAATGGCGTACTCCGAGTTGCAGCGCCGCGCTGGTGCCCGCGCCGGACACGAAGCCGAGCACGCCGCTGTTGAAGAGGAAGTGGTCCGGCGCACCGAGGCTGGATTCCACCACGCCCGGCACCGGCTTGTCGTAGCTCAGCGTCGCGGTCGTGCCCGCGAGGTTGAAGCCGGTGCCGGTCACGGTGGCCGCGGCGTTCTCGCCCTTCACGCTGGCCATCACGTAGCTGCCGTCGGCCGCGCCCGCGGTCAGGCTCAGCTGCGTCGCGTGCAGGCGCAGGCCGAAGCTGGTGGCCGATTCGCGCACCAGGTGCATCGGCACCGCAGCGCCGTTCACCAGGCCGATCACCATCGAGCCGGTGAGCGTGCCGCCGGTGGTGGTGGCGCCGCCGGTCGGCGCGGTGGTGCGCAGGTCGAAGGCATTGCGCGTGCCGTTCCAGGTGATGTAGCCCTTCTCGGTCTCGGTGCAGTTGGCGTCGTAGACCATGAAGCTGCCGGCATTGCCCGCCGCGCTGCGGCAGTACTGGAAGGTGCCCGCGTTGCGCAGCCGCACCGCGCCGGCATAGGGCACGGCGCTGCCGCTGCCCTGCTGCACGCCGACCGTGTTGAAGATGTTCGCGACCGGGTTGAATACCGCGGGCGAGGCCGAGTTCTCGAAGGTGTTCTGGAACGCGAGCAGCGGTGCGAAGCCGCCGCCGCTCGGCGCGTTCACGCCGCCCAGCAGCACGCCGCCCGGCGCGAACGCGAACACCGCGCCGCTCTCGCCGCTGGTGTAGCTGCACTGGCCCTGCGACACCAGCGTGCCGCTGCGCGTGGTGCCGACGGTGCGCTGCAGGCTGGCGTCGACGGTGACGGTGTAGGCCATGGTGGCCGGGTCGATCTGCACGCGCAGCTCTTCGCCGAAGCTGTCGCCGCCCTTGTAGGTGGCAACGGCCGCGGGCAGGTTCGGGCAGGCCAGCGGATCGCCGACCTCGGTCACGCAGCTGTAGTTGACGGCCGCGTCGAGGCTGCCGCTGCCGCGGTACTTGGGCCAGGCCGGGAACTGGCACAGCGGGCGGGTGCGGCCGTAGGTGCCGGCCACCGCGTCCACCGCCACGCCGGTGGCGGGCGCGAGGCCGCCCTCGACCCAGCCCTCGAGCGCCGCGAGCGAATCCCAGTTGGGGATGAACACGCCGGTGCCGTGGCCCATGCCGGGCACGGTGTAGAAGCGCACGTTCTGGTCGACCGAGGCCTGGCCCACGGTGGCGATCAGCTGCTTGTAATAGTCGATGGTCGAGTTCGGGCTGATCACTTCATCGGCCAGGCCGTGCAGCATGATCAGCTTGCCGCCGTGCGCGAAGAAGGGCGCGAGGTCCGGGTTGGTGGCGTCGGTGAGGTTCGACACCTCGGTCACGCGCGCCGCGTAGGCGCCGGGGTTCAGCGGATCGAAGGTCAGCGTGTCGAAGCCCTCGATGCGCGTCACGAAGTACTTCACCCACTGGTCGCCGGTGACGTACATGTTGGCGTCGGCCGAGGTGGCCGGGTTGGCCGGCACCTTGCGCGTGCCGAGGTCGCGCGTGGTGTACGGGCCCGCCACCAGCGCGCCTTCGAGCAGGTTGTAGCCGCCCGCGCGCTTCACGCCGTTGCCCAGCGCGTAGCTCGTGAACTCGAGCGGCGACTCGATGGTGCGCACGGTATCGAGCTGCGCGTCGGACAGGCAGCCGTCGCCGGTGTCGGTGCCGCCGGTGCAGCGCAGCGAGGCGAGGATCTGCGTGTTGAGCTGGCGGCAGCTCTCGACGTTGCTCACGATGCCGTCGGCCGCGCCGTCGAGCTTGTCGCAGGCCTGCAGCACGGTCCGCTGCACCAGCAGCGTCTTGGCCACGTTCATCCAGCCCGCACCGCCGTTGTTGTAGAGCGCGCGGCCCACGGCCACGTTCGACAGCCGCGTGCCCGTGTAATTGAGCGCGGGCTCGTTGGCGATCACGCCGTCGTAGTCGAGCGGCCAGCGCTGGATGTAGCTCAGCGCATCGCGCCCGCCGGTCGAGGTGCCGAGGAAGTAGGCCTTCTTCGGCTTGCTGCCGTAGCGCGCGAGCACCAGCGCCTGCGCCACGTCGCGCGTCTTCTTGAGCGACTGGCCGCCGTAGTTGGCGAGCTGCTCGTCGTTGGCGGCGAAGCGGCCGTCGGTGATGCTGCTGGCCTGGTGGCCCGAGTCGTCGCCGTAGGTGGCATAGCCGAGCGCGAGCGGCGCGGGCTTTTCGCGCGGGCCGAAGCGGATCACCTCGGTGCCGTCGATCAGCACGCCGTCGAAGCCGCCGCCGCCGAAGTGGATGGTCTTCTGGTTCCACTTCTCGGGCAGGTTCAGCGCGAAGTTGATCAGCTGCGAGTTCGGGTCCACCGGCTGGATGGTGCCGCGCACGCGGCAGTAGTCGCCGTAGTTGTTGCCGGCATCGCCCGCGGCCACCGCGGTGGCGCTGGTCACGGTGGCGCCCTGCGTGGGCAGGCTGATCTGCGCGGCGGCCAGGGTCATGCCGGCGAGCTCGGCGCAGGCCTTCGCGGTCTGGGCCGGCGGCGGCTCCACCGGCGGGTTGCCGCCGTCGCCACCATTCCCTGGCGGATTGACGGGCAGGAACGGAAAGCCGCCGCCCCCTCCTCCGCCGCCACCGCAGGCGGCCAGGATCAGCGAGAGGCCCAGTGCGGTGGCACCGGCGCGCAGCATGGAGGGAAGGCCGAGTCGGGTCGGCACGGATGTCGGCAAGGGGCGCGGTGGGCGCATGGTCTTTGTCTCCGGAACACGGCCTCGTGGGGCCGCTCATTGAATAGGCGGCCGGACGATAGAAGCAGCCTGACCTAGGGTCAAATAAAATAACAAGGCACTTTCAATATGAAAAAAGTATGGAGATAAGACCGCTGCGCTACTTCGTGGCCGTCGCCGAGACCGGCCACATGACGCGCGCCGCCGAGCGCCTGGGCATCCAGCAACCGCCGCTGAGCCTGACCATCAAGGCGCTGGAACGCGAGCTCGGCGTGCTGCTGTTCAAGCGCCATCCGCGCGGCGTGACGCTGACCGACGCCGGCCGCCAGTTCCAGGCCGAGGCGCTGCGCATGCTGCAGGACATGGACGCGATGCGGCAGCGCATGGCGCGCGTGGCCAGCGGCCAGGCCGGCAGCCTGGCCGTGGGTTTCACCAGTTCGGCCGCCGCGCACCGCTTCGTGCCCGAGGCGCTGCGCGCGTTCCGGCGCGAGTACCCCGACGTCGAGCTGCAGCTCAGCGAGAACAACGCCGCCGAGATCACCGAGGCGCTGGCCGCGGGCCGCGTGCATTGCGGCCTGCTGCGCGTGCCGGTCGACCGGCCCGCGGGCCTGGCGTTCGAGACCCTGCTGCGCGAGCCGGTGCTGGTGGCGATGCCCAGCGACCACCGCTTCGCCACCGCGCGCAGCCAGCGCACGGCTTCCCGCCCACTGCCGCTGGCGAAGCTCTGCGAGGAAGACCTGATCCTGGTGCGGCGCCCCGGCGCGCCCGGCCTCTATGCCGAGCTGCTCGCGCTGTGCCATGCCAAGGGCCTGCGGCCGCGCGTGGTGGCCGAGGTCGAACGCATGATGACCAACCTCAACCTCGTGGCCGCGGGCGTCGGGCTGTCGGTGGTGCCGGCCTCGATGACCGGCGTGCATGCGCACGCGATCGCCTATGCGCCGCTGGCCGATGGCGGCGCGCTCGACGCGCCGCTCACGCTGGTGTCGCGCGCCGACGAGGACAACCTGCCCGCGCGC
>NZ_JBZAYE010000675.1:0-3769 GCF_058244205.1 Variovorax sp. 20P10.2.4 | reverse complement strand
CGCACGCTGTCGTCCAGGCCCGAGATGGTGAGCGGCGGCGACACGCTGCTCGAGGTGCGCGCGCCCGAAGGCGTGGCGACCGACAAGGTGCGCGTGAGCCTCAACGGCAAGGACGTGAGCGCGCAGCTGAGCACGCGCGATGCCGCCACGCGCACGCTGCGCGGCCTGGTCACGGGCCTCGCCGAAGACCCGGCCTCGGCCACCGGCAAGGACAACCTGATCGTCGTGACCAACGCCGACAAGCCCGAGCAGCGCACCGAGCTCAAGCTGGTCAACTACCCGATCACCGGCCCGATCCTCTCGGGCCCGCACATCGCGCCCTACGAATGCCGCACGGTGCAGAACGGCCTGGGCATGCCGCTCGATGCCAACTGCTCGGCCACCACGCAGGTGGTCTGGTACTACCGCAGCAAGGGCGGCAGCTTCAAGCCGCTGGCCGATCCGACCGGCACGCGGCCCGCCGACCTGGCCGACACCACCACCAACGACGGCGTCACCGTGCCCTACATCGTGCGCGTGGAGTCGGGCACCATCAACCGCGGCGTGTACCGCCTCGCGGTGCTCGACAACCCCGCGAAGGACGCGCCCGCCACCTGGAAGCCCGGCAAGGGCTGGAACAGGAAGCTGGTGCCCTACTTCGACTGCTGCGGCTCGGCCCAATACAACCAGGGCGTGCACCCGATCGAGTCGATCCTCGACCCGATCGCCGACATCTACCTGTCGCGCGGCTTCGCCTTCTTCAACTCGACCGAGCTGTGGAACAACCAGCACGCGAACCCGCACCTGCAGGGCGAGACGCTGATGATGATCAAGGAGCACGTGATCGAGGAATTCGGCGAGGTGCCGAAGTGGACCGCGGGCATCGGCGGCTCGGGCGGCGCGATCCAGCAGTACCTGATCGCGCAGCTCTACCCGGGCCTGCTCGACGGCATCCAGCCGATCGTCTCGTTCCCCGAGACGCTGATGCCCGAGGTGATGGAGTGCCGGCTGCTCAACAACGTCTACGGACTCGACATGGCGACCTGGACGCCGGCCAAGCAGGTCGCGGTCAATGGCTTCAACCAGGGCACCTGTGGGGCCTGGGATGCGTCTTTCGCAAGCATCATCAAGTCCGACAACGCGGTGGGCTGCGGCTTCCTCGAGCCCGGCAATGCGGCCAACGTGTTCAACCGCGCGACCAACCCGAACGGCGTGCGCTGCGACCTGTTCCAGACCAACGTCAACCTGCTGGGCAAGCGCCCCGGCACGCAGGAAGCGCGTCGCCCGATCGACAACATCGGCGTGCAGTACGGCCTGGCCGCGCTCAACAAGGGCACGATCTCGGTGAAGGAGTTCCTCGACCTCAACGAGAAGGTCGGTGGCTACGACCGCGACGGCAACGTGCAGGCGGCACGCTCGCAGGCCGATGCCGGCGCGCTCGAGGCGACCTATTCGGGCGGCTTCAAGAACAGCTTCTCGGGCCCGGGCCTTGCGAACATCCCGATCATCACGCAGCGCGGCAATGCCGATGCGACCGGCGACATCCACGACACGCTGCAGGACCTGATCATCCGCGCGCGGCTGCAGCGCGCCAACGGCCGCAGCGACAACCAGATCATCTGGACGCTGGGTTCGACCTCAGCCGTGAACTACATCGCCGCATCGATCGACCTGATGAACAAGTGGCTCGACAACATGGCGGCCGACAGCGCCGCGGCCTCGACCGACAAGGTGGTGCGCAACAAGCCCGCGGGCGCCAACGACGCCTGCTGGGACAAGAGCGGCACGCGCATCGACGAGGTCGCGTCGCAGGACCCGGCAGCGAAGTGCAACGTGGTCTATCCGCGCTTCAGCACGCCACGCATCGTGGCCGGTTCGCCGCTCGTGAACGACGTGCTCAAGTGCCAGCTCAAGCCGGTCGCGATGGCCGACTACACGGCGACCTTCAGCGGCGCCGAGGAGACGCGGCTCAAGACCATCTTCCCGGCCGGCGTGTGCGACTGGAGCAAGCCGGGCGCGGGGCAGCAGCCGCTGAAGGGAAGCTACCTGCGCCTGCCGCTGGGCTGACAAGATGTGAATAAACCTGCTGCGCGCCCCGATCTCGCACCTGCGGTCCTCACCGTACAGAGTACGGCTGCGGTCCTCGGCGCGACCTCGGGGCGCTCGCGACGGTTTCTTCACACCTTGTGAAGGTTTCACGATGGGGATTTCGGGGCTCTTCGGAGCCCCTTTTTCGTGGCGCGGCGCGGGGCGTTCGCGCGATAGGAATTCCCCATCCGCGCCGGCTTCGGGCAAGGAGTTTTAACTGTACGTCCATACAGCATTTCTCTAGAATGCCTCGTCTCCAAGAACAACTTCGAGGCGACCGCATGACCACCGCCAATCCGCCCGCAGCCGCTGCGCGCATCCTCTTCTTCTCACGCCCCACGCAGCCGCAGCCCGCCCCACGGCTGCGCGCCACGGGACGCCTCTCGACCTGGCCGTTCCGCGTGCTGCGGCACAACGAACAGGGCGATCCGCACGACATCAAGGCGCAGGCTGCGCGGGTGTTGCGGACGACGGCGGAGCAGTGGTGGCCGAAGGTGGATTGATCCGTTCGTCGTCCGAGCACGCCAGATGACATCCGACAGGGAAGACATGCCGAGCGGCACCCGATTGCTGATCGGGTTGTTTCCGGACGCCGAGGTTCGGTCGGCGATCGCAATGCACCGCGACCAATCGCTATGGCCTCGCAACGCGCACTTTGCCCCTCTCCCGCACCTTCATCTGACGCTGGGCTATGTCGACGACAGCGGTGAGCTGCTCTACGCGCCCCGGCTCGTGGCCGCCTTGAGCGAAGTGCCCGTCCGTGGGCTCAAGCTCGTGCTCGATCAATCCTGTACCTGGATCTACAAGGAAGCCACCCCCACGGAAAAAGGCAAGGCGATATCCGTGTTTCGGCCCGCACCGCATGACGGCCTGAGTGACCTGCACGAATGCGTTCAGCGCGCGCTGCAGAAGGCCGAATTGCAGGATGACGTCAGAGGCTGGACGCCTCACATCACCTTTGCTCGCAATTCGGAGCGCGCTGCCTATCCCGCGCTGGAGCCGATTCCCTGGCTCGCGGGCGATTTGCGCTTGGTCCGCTCTCGCTTCGATGGCCGGTTTTTTCGCCACGAGCCACTGGCCTCGTTCTTCGCAACGGGCGATATCCGCATCGCGCCCGTCATTCGAGAGAATCTTCAGCGCCTCTGCTGAGCTTCAGCCGCACGATCCGCAGGCCTCACACCAGCAAGTCCTGCACGTCCTCATCGAACCCCGCCATCGGCTGCGCCTTCGCGAGCGCGAGCCACACCGCAAACGGAATCCGCTCGAAGCTGCGATGCACCGCGGCACGCGCGACCACGAGGCGTTCGCCCTCGAGCACCATCACGCCGCATTCGGCCGGCACCTCCTCGGGCGTGGCGATGCAGCGGCCGCGCGCGTCGTTGCCCAGCACGTACCAGCACTCGCCGCCGAGGTCGAGGTAGGCCGCGCGCTTGTCGGGCTTGCGCAGGTCGCCCAGCAGGTCGGCGCGGCTCACCTTCACCTCGTGCACGATCGGGTGCGCATAGGCCTCGACGCTGGTGTTGCGGATCGAGAAGACATCGGGCCTGGCCATGCACCAGCGTGCCTTGCCCCCCTCCTCCACCGGCGGCAGCTTCGCGCGCAGGCTCAGGCCGCGCCAGGCGATGCGGCCGCCGCGCGTCATCTCGCGCGCCACGCGTTCCACCAGCGCCTCGTGCGGCGACAGCGCCGCGCGGTTGATCGT
>NZ_JBZAYE010000674.1:0-3769 GCF_058244205.1 Variovorax sp. 20P10.2.4 | reverse complement strand
AAGCGCTTCGCGGTGCGGCGCGGGCTGGGTCCGCGCGAGGACTTCGTGGCGCTCGAGGACCTGTCGTTCTCGATCGCTGCCGGTGAGGTGCTCGGCCTGGTCGGCGAATCGGGCTCGGGCAAGTCCACCTGCGCCAAGATCGTGCTCGGACTGCTCGAGCCCGACGCGGGCACGGTACGGCTGCTGGGCCAGCCGTGGTCGGGCATTTCCGAGGCTGTGCGCCGGCCGCTGCGGCCGCGGCTGCAGTACATCCCGCAGGATCCGCTGAGCAGCTTCGATCCGCGCTACCGCGTGTCGCAGGTGATCGCCGAGAACCTGCAGGGCCTGCCGCGCGCCGAACTGGGCGCGCGCATCGCGGCGCTGCTGCAGCAGGTGGGCCTGGCGCCTGAGCTGGCCGAGCGCTTTCCGCGTTCGCTCTCGGGCGGCCAGCGCCAGCGCGTGGCGATCGCGCGCGCGCTCGCGGCACAGCCCGCGCTGATCGTCTGCGACGAGCCGGTGTCGGCGCTCGACGTCTCGGTGCAGGCCCAGGTCATCGACCTGATCGCCGAGCTGCAGTCGCGGCTGGGCACGGCGCTGCTGTTCATCTCGCACGACATCAACCTCGTGCGCCACGTGGCCGACCGCGTGCTGGTGCTCAACCGCGGCCGGCTGGTCGAGCAGGGGCCGGTGGAGGAGGTGCTGTCGCGGCCCGCGCATGAGTACACGCGCTCGCTGCTGGCCGCGGTGCCGGAGCCGCTTGCCGCCTGACACTGGAGTGCGTCCAACAAACCGTTCACGCTGAGCTTGTCGAAGCGCCGCGCAAGGCTTCGATCCTTCGACAAGCTCAGGACAGGCCAAGCTCAGCCCGAACGGCTTTTGGAGACGTACCCCTCACCTGCTCAGGCCAGCACATCCACCGTCAGGAATTTCGCGAAGCGCGCCGGATCGGTGCTCTTCTTGAGCACCCCCACCTGCTTGAGGTCGACCGCATAGCTCTCGATCTCCTTCGCGAGGTCGAAGCGCTTGGCGTGGTGCGTGTAGCCGATGGTCGAGAGGATGCTGCCGAGGTCCTGCTGCGCCACCTTCGGGAACAGCTTGCTCACCGCGCGCCCGGCCTCGTTGGGGTTCTCGGCGATGAAGTCCGCCGCCTGGTGCAGCGAGCGCACCACGGCCGCCACCTGCTGCGGATTGCGCTTCACCAGTTCGCCGCGCGCCGCGACGATGCAGCACAGCCGGTCCTTGAAGTCGCCCTTGAGGATGTTGGCGATCTCGAGGTAGGCGCCGGGGTTGCGCTTCTCGATCAGGTAGAGGTTCGGGTCCGAGTCGGCGATGACGTCGATCTCGCCCTTCTTCTGCGCGATGTCGAGCTGGTCGGCCGGGAACACGCGCCACTGCACGTCCTGGTCGGGGTTCACGCCGCGCCGCGCCAGCGCGGTCGAGAAGAACTGGCGCCCATAGCCCGCGGGACTCGAGACGCCGATGGTCTTGCCCTTCACGGCCTCGATGCTCGCGATGCCCGAGGTTTTTGGCGCGAGCACGCGGATGCAGCCCGCGTGCGCGGTGCCGACCACCTTCACGTCGAAGCCCGCTTCCAGCGGCTTGAGCCAGGCATGGATCAGGCCCAGCGAGATGTCGGCCTTGCCGGTGGCGATCGATTCGAGCACCTGGTCGACCGCGCCCGCGAAATTGATGATCTCCACCTTCACGTTGTTCTTCGTGAAGTAACCGAGCTCGTTGGCGACCACGATCGGGCTCAGGCACAGGCCGGTGCCGGTCCACGACAGCGTGATCGGCTTGTCGTTGTCGGCGCCCCAGGCACGGCGGCCCAGCAGGCCGAGGCCGGCGGCGCCGAGTGCGGCGGCGGCACCGCGCACCAGCGTGCGGCGGCTCGGCGGAAGCGGGAGGGAAGGCAGCGAAGCGGTCATCGAAGGAACTCCAGGCAGGGTGACATGCGAAGCCGTCGACCGTATCGGCGGCCTCGCGCCACGGCAACTTCGGAATGCGCATGTGCAAGCGCGCCGCGGGTGCGCGGCGCGGATCGATCCGCGCCTTCGTCGCGCAGCGAGATTGCTTGTGCGAAAACTTTCCTTTCCCGCCATGGCGCGGCCTTCGAAGATCGGCCGCAGCAAAAAACCGGCAACCGAAAAGAGAAAGCCATGCACACACGCAGTGTTCTTCGCGCCCTCGGCGCACTCGTCCTCGCCTCGACCGCGCTCTGGTCGCAGACCGCGGCCCTCGCGCAATCGCCGACCCTGCGCGTGGGCGTGCGCGGCGGCGTCGACGAGGAGATCTGGGAAGTGGTCACCAAGGTCGCCAGGCGCAATGGACTCGAGGTGAAACCCGTGGTCATCACCGGCTCGGCCAGCCCCAACGAGGCGCTCAACAACGGCGACCTCGAGGCCAACTCGTTCCAGCACGTTCCCTTCCTCAACGACCAGGTCAAGCAGCGCGGCTACAAGCTGGTCAGCGTGGGCAACACCTACATCTCGCCGATCGCCTTCTATTCGAAGAAGCACAAGGCCTTCAAGGACCTGCCCGACGGCGCCAAGCTCGGCATCCCCGACGACCCGAGCAACCAGACGCGCGCGCTGGTCGTGCTGCGCGACCAAGGCGTGCTCACGCTGCGCGAGGGCTTCGATCCCTTCAAGGGCACCGCCACGCTGGCCGACGTGACCGGCTACAGGAAAAAGGTGCAGCTGGTGGAGGCCGCCTCGGTGGTGCTCGCGCGCTCGCTCGAGGACGTGGACGCCTCGGCCATCGTCAACACCTTCGCCTACCAGGCCGGCCTGATCGCCACGCGCGACGGCCTCGCGGTCGAGAAGAAGGAGAACAACCCCTACGTCAACATCATCGTGGTGCGCGAGAAGGACAAGAACGCGGCCTGGGTCAAGCCGCTGGTCCAGGCCTACCAGTCGGAGGAAGTGCGCCAGTTCATCCAGACGCGGTACCAGGGTTCGGTACTGCCCGTCTTCTGAGCGCCGCGGCAACGCCGGCATCGGCGCCGGCACCGGTGCCGGCCCACATCGTCTTCGAGCAGGTCTCCAAGAGTTACGCGGGCGCGGCAGGCACGGTGGCGGCGCTCGAGGCGGTCTCGTTCGCCGTCGAGCGCGGCGAGGTCTTCGGCATCATCGGCCGCAGCGGCGCGGGCAAGTCCACGCTGCTGCGCACCATCAATGCGCTCGAGGCCGCGAGCGGCGGCACGGTGCGCGTCGACGGCGTGGACGTGGGCGGCCTCGACGAGGACGGCCTGGTCGCGCTGCGCCGGCGCATCGGCATGATCTTCCAGCACTTCAACCTGCTGTCGGCCAAGACCGTGCGCGACAACGTCGCGCTGCCGCTCAAGGTGGCGGGCGTGGGGCCGCGGCGCATCCGCGAGCGCGTGGACGAACTGCTCGAGCTCGTGGGCCTGGCCGACAAGGCCGATGCCTGGCCGGCGCAGCTCTCGGGCGGGCAGAAGCAGCGCGTGGGCATCGCGCGCGCGCTGGTGCACCGGCCGCAGATCCTGCTGTGCGACGAGGCGACCTCGGCGCTCGATCCCGAGACAACGCAATCGATCCTCGCGCTGCTGCGCGACATCAACCGGCGCTTCGGCCTCACGGTGGTGCTGATCACGCACGACATGGCGGTGATCCGCGAGGTCTGCGACCGCGTGCTGGTGCTCGACCGCGGCCGCCTCGTCGAACTCGGCGAGGTGTGGCGCGTGTTCGGCAAGCCGCGGGCCGAGGCCACGCGCGCGTTGCTGCAGCCGTTGCTGCACGACCTGCCGCCCGACCTTGCCGCGGCGCTGGTG
>NZ_JBZAYE010000673.1:0-3783 GCF_058244205.1 Variovorax sp. 20P10.2.4 | reverse complement strand
CAGGCCGTCGGCGGTGTCGAACTGCAGCGCGGTGGTCGAGAACTCCATCGTGTCGACCGTGAGCCGGCCCGCGAGCCGGCCCGTGACCGCGCGCAGCACCAGCGGCTGCAGCCCCTTGCCGAGCGAGGCATCGACCCGGTCGAGGCCGAGGTCGGCGGCGGCGCCGACGATCTGGCCGTCGTCCACGTCGGCCCACAGCCGCAGCGCGCCGTTGCCCTCGCGGATGCGCGCGTCGATCGATACGTAGCGCCCGAGCCGGGTCACGTCGATGTAGGGCAGGTCGGCGTAGATCTGGCCGTCCCAGGTCTGCCAGCGGCCGGTGCGCACCGACAGCAGCGGCTGGCGGAACTGGCCGCGCAGCGTGAAGCGCTCGCCCCAGCCGGCCGGTGGCGTGGCGTCGAGCCGCAGGCCGTGGCGGCGGCCGCAGTTGCGCGCCACGAAGCGCACGTCGGTCAGCATCAGCGGCTCGGCCTGGCGCTGCTCGTCGGTCCAGCGCACCGTGCCGCCCTCGATCACCAGTTCGCGCTGCGCGAAAAACCAGTCGGCGGCGCGGGTTTCTCCGGTCGTATCGGTCGACATGTGCAGGCCCGCGACATGGAGTTTTCCCTGAGCGTCGCGGCGCACGTCGAGCGCCGGGCCCTCGATGTAGAGCTGCTCGAAATTGAAGCGCCACAGCGAGCGCGGCGAGACGCTGGCCACCACGCGCACGAGGCGCAGCGCCTCGCGCTGCTGCGCGTCCTGCAGCACCACGTCGCGCAACTCGAAGGCGGGGAACAGGCTGCCCGAGCGGGCCGTGATCGAACCGATGCGCACCGGCACCCCGATCGCCTTGCTGGCCTGCGCCTCCAGCGCACCACGGTAATCGCCGATTCGCGGCACAATCCACGCGTGCAGGACCACGACTGCCAGGGCCAGGAGAAGCCACGCAGCCACGAGAAGACCCAGGAGCCAGCGCGCCGTCACAGCGGTGATCTTGAGCAGACGTGAAGGGGAAGACACCGTGTCGTTCATTGAGGATCGCGCTGTGCCGGGAATTATGACCGCCACCATCGGGACGGGTTCCGCCGCAACCAGCACCAGTTTGAATCAGTTGTCAGCTACAGCATCGACGAACCCCGACGCGGACAAGCCCGCCTTGTCCTCCTATTCGCGCTTCGTGCAGCGCCTGCGCCGCCGCTATGCGGGCGAACTCGCGCTGCTGCCCGAGGGCGAGCCGCGCCGCGCATCGATGACGCAGGCCTACGAGGCACTGCGCGCACGCGGCGACGGCGTGGGCGACGCCCTGCGCATCGTGCGGCAGCTGGTGATGGAACGCCTTGTCACACTCGATTGCGATCGCCAGGCGCCGCTGGCCGTGGTGACCACCGCGGTCACCGAGCTCGCCGAGTTCGCGCTCGACACCGCCTGCCGCGAGGCCTGCGCCGAGCTCGACGCGGCGCACGGCGCGCCGCTGGGCGCCGACGGCCAGCGCTCGCAGCTGTGGATCGTGGGCATGGGCAAGCTCGGCGCGCGCGAGCTCAACGTGTCGAGCGACATCGACCTCATCTACCTCTACGACCAGGACGGCGACACCGCTGGCGACCCGCAGGGCCGCGGCAAGCTCGCGAACCAGGAGTACTTCGCACGCGCCGTGAAGCGCATCTACGCGCTGGTGGGCGACACCACCGAGCACGGCTTCGTGTTCCGCGTCGACCTGGCGCTGCGGCCCAACGGCAACTCGGGGCCGCCCGTGGTCTCGCTCGATGCGCTGGAGGAGTATTTCCAGGTGCAGGGCCGCGAATGGGAGCGCTTCGCCTGGATGAAGAGCCGCGTGGTCGCGCCCACCGAGGTGGTCGCGCAGGGCCAGGCCCAGGGCCTGCGCGGCGCGGTGCTGCCCTTCGTGTTCCGCCGTTACCTCGACTACAGCGTGTTCGATTCGCTGCGCGTGCTGCACCGCCAGATCCGCGAGCAGTCGGCGCGCCGCAGCGCGGGCCGGCCCGAGCGCGCCAACGACGTCAAGCTGTCGCGCGGCGGCATCCGCGAGATCGAGTTCACCGTGCAGCTGCTGCAGGTGGTGCGCGGCGGCCAGTTCCCCGAGCTGCGCACCCGACCCACGCTCGATGCGCTGCAGCGGCTCGCGCGCGCCGGCCTGATGCCGCAGGAAACCGCCGACGCGCTGGCCGCGGCCTACGAGTTCCTGCGCCAGGTCGAGCACCGCATCCAGTACCTGGACGACCAGCAGACCCATGCGCTGCCCGTGGCCGACGAGGACCTGCGCTGGATTGCGCAGACGCTCGGCTATGCCGACTGCTGCCCGTTCCTGGCCCAGCTCGACACCCACCGCGAGTTCGTCGCGCAGGAGTTCGACAAGCTGCTGGGCGGCGACAAGCCCTGCAACGGCAAGTGCAACGGCGCGCGCAAGGCGGCCGCGCCGGCCGAGCTGTCGGACCTGCTCGACGAGCTGCCGCCGGCCTTCGCCGAGCGCATCAAGGACTGGTGCGAGACGCCGCGCATGATGGCGCTGCGCGATGAAACGCGCGCGCGGCTGCGCCAGCTGGTGCAGCGCACCGGCCAGTGGCTGCGCGAGCCCGACGGCGACGGCCAGGGCCAGACCACCCACCCTGTCGAGGCCGCGCTGCGCTGGGCCGACTGGATCGAGCCGCTGCTGCGCCGCGAGAGCTACCTCGCGCTGCTGGTCGAGCGACCCGCGGTGCAGGAGCGCCTGCTGCGTCTGCTGGGCTCGGCGCGCTGGCCGGCGCGCTACCTGATGCAGCACCCGGGCGTGATCGACGAGCTGGCCAGCGACGAGATGCTGTCGGGCCGCTTCGTGGCCGCCGAGTTCGAGCGCGAGCTCGAGGCGCGTCATGCCTCGCTGAGCCGCACCGGCGAGGCCGACGAGGAGCGCCTGCTGAACCTGCTGCGCCACGCGCACCATGCCGAGGTGTTCCGCACCCTGGCGCGCGACGTGGACGGCCGCATCACCGTCGAGCAGGTGGCCGACGACCTGAGCGCGCTGGCCGACTCCACGCTGCGCGTGACCGCCCGCTGGTGCTGGCCGCACGTGCGCAACCGGCACCGCGAGGTGGCGCAGTTCGCGATCATCGGCTACGGCAAGCTGGGCGGCAAAGAGCTCGGCTACGGCAGCGACCTCGACATCGTGTTCGTCTACGACGACGACGACGAGCGCGCCGGCGAGGTCTATGCGGCCTACGTGCGCAAGCTCATCAACTGGCTCACGGTGAAGACGCGCGAGGGCGACCTGTTCGAGATCGACACCGCGCTGCGGCCCAACGGCAATTCGGGCCTGTTGACCACCAGCTTCCAGGCCTACGAGAAGTACCAGCTCGGCCGCGGCAGCAACACCGCCTGGACCTGGGAACACCAGGCCATGACGCGCGCGCGCTTCGTGCTCGGTAGCGAGGACCACGGCGCCGAACTGGGCGAGCGCTTCGACCAGGTGCGCGAGGCCGTGCTGGTGGCGCCGCGCAACCGCGAGGCGCTGAAGGCCGAGATCATCGCGATGCGCGACAAGCTGCGCGGCGCGCGGCCCGTGAAGGCCGACCGCTTCGACGTCAAGCACAGCCCCGGCGGCATGGTCGATGCCGAGTTCGCGGTGCAGTTCCTGGTGCTGTCGGCCTCGAGCGAGCATCCCGAACTGATCCCCAACCTCGGCAACATCGCGCTGCTGATCCGCGCGGAGGACGCCGGCCTGCTGCCCGCGGGCGTGGGCCGCAACGCGGCCGCGGCCTACCGCGAGCTGCGGCGCGTGCAGCACCGCGCACGCCTCAACGAGGAGCCGACGCA
>NZ_JBZAYE010000672.1:0-3784 GCF_058244205.1 Variovorax sp. 20P10.2.4 | reverse complement strand
GCCTTCAGCAGCGTGGTCTTGCCGGCGCCGTTGGGGCCCAGCACCACGGTCACGCCGGGCACGGCTTCGAGATCGAGACCCTGCACCACCTCGAAGCCGTGGTAGCCGGCGCGCAGGCCGCGCACGGCGAGGCGGCTGCCGTCGTTCGATGCAACGCTCATACCGTGGCCTCCATCTCGTCGCCCAGGTAGGCCTCGATCACCTCCGCGTTGCGCACCACCTCGGCGGGCGTGCCGTCGGCGATCTTGCGGCCCTGGTGCAGCACCAGCACGCGCTCGACGTACTTGAGCAGGGTGGTCACCACATGCTCGATCCACACCACGGTGAGCCCGTGCGCGTCGCGCAGCCGGCGGATGCGCTGCGCCATGGCCTCGACCTCGGCCTCGGTGAGCCCGGCCGCCACCTCGTCGAGCAGCAGCACGCGCGGCCGCGTGCCGAGCGCCATGCCGATCTCGAGCAGCCGCTGCTGCGAGGGCGTGACCTCGGCCGCGAGCCGGTCGGCGAACGCGCCCAGGCCCAGCATGTCGAGGATCTCCCGCACGCTCGCGAGGCCCGGCAGCGGCGCGCGGTGCCGGCCCGCGAACTGCATGCCGAAGCGCACGTTGTCCGCCAGGCTCATGCCGGCCATCACGCGCGGCGTCTGGAAGGTGCGCGCGATGCCGTGCGCGGCGAAGCGGTGCGGGCCGCGGCGCGTGAGGTCGATGCCGCCCTCCACCAGCAGTTGACCGCCGGTGGGCATCACCACGCCCGAGATGGCGTTGAAGAAGGTGGTCTTGCCCGCGCCGTTCGGGCCGATGATGCCGACCAGCTCGCCGGCATGCAGCGCGACGCTGACCGCGTCGACGGCGGTGAGGCCGCCGAAGCGCACGCTGACCTCGCGCGCCTCGAGCAGCAGGGGTCGCGCGGCCTCAGACATGGCGCGCTCCCTTCGCCTTGCGCCGCCACAGCGACGCCAGCCCCTCGGGCAGGTACATCACGCACAGGATCAGCAGCAGCCCGAGCACCATCATGTAGCCGTAGGGCAGTTGCAGCCGCAGGGTCTCGGACAGCACGCTGAACACCACGGCCGCGAGCACCGGCCCGCCGATGCTGGCGGCGCCGCCGATCATCGCGATCAGCACGGTCTGGAAGCCGATGAAGGGGCTGAAGACGGCGGCCGGCTCGATGTAGGTCCAGCGCACCGCCATCGCCGCGCCGACCGCGCCCGCGAAGGCGGCCGTCAGCGCGAAGCCGGCGATCTTCACGCGCCGCGTGTCCACGCCCAGGGTCTGGGCACGCTGCTCGTCGGCGCCGATGCCCGCGAGCGCGAGGCCGAAGCGGCTGCGCTTCACGGCCATCGCGGTGGCGATCGCCAGCACGGCGATCGCGAGCACCGTGAGGTAGACCGTCTCGTTGGACGGTACCTCGGTCAGCACCCGGCCCACGGTGCCCGAGACCTGCTTCTCGACGAAGGTCAGCGCATGCCGGATCAGCTCGGTCATGCCGAAGGTCAGCACCGCGAAGTAGGTGCCGCGCAGGTGCAGCACGGCCGCGCCCATCAGCAGCGCGACCGCGCTCGCGATGGCGGCGCCGCCGAGGATCACCAGCGGCCAGGGCAGCACGTCGAGCAGCACGGCGCTGGCATAGGCGCCGAGGCCGAAGAAGGCCGAGGTGGCGAGCGAGAGGTAGCGCGTGGCGCCGCAGAACAGCGACCAGCTCGTGGCCAGCGCGATGTACATCAGGCAGCCCAGCGCCACCGAGCTCAGGAACTCGCTGGCGACCCAGGGCACGCAGGCGGCGAGCGCGGCGGCGGCGCCGAGCAGCAGCCAAGGCCGCGCGGAAAAGGATGACGAGGAAGACGACAGCAGGCTCATCGCGAGAACAATCCGTTGGGCCGCCAGATCAGCACGCCGATGAACACGGCGTACGACAGCAGCATCTTGAGCGAGGGGCTGGTGAAGTACATGCCCAGCGCCTCGACCACGCCGAGCAGCAGGCCGCCGACCAGGCTGCCGGCGATGCTGCCGAAGCCGCCGAGCGTGATGACGATCAGCGCGGTCACGGTGTAGGGCTCGCCCATCGAGGGCGAGATCTCGTAGGTCATCGACAGCAGCGCGCCGGCCACGCCCGAGAGGCCCAGGCCGATGCCGAACATCAGCGGATGCAGCCGCCGGGTGTTGATGCCGACCAGTTGCGCGCCGGTGGGCGACTGCATCAGCGCGCGCACCGCCTTGCCCAGCAGGGTGCGCTTGAGCAGCGCCACCAGCACCAGGCTCAGCGCGAGCGCCACCCCGAACAGCACCAGCTTGTTGGCCGTGAAGCGCATCGCGCCGAGCTGCACCGGCTCGGCCAGGTAGTCGTAGCCGCGCAGGTCGCCGCCCCACACCAGCAGCGCGGTGTTCTGCACCAGGAACATCAGGCCGAAGCCCACCATCAGGCTGCGCGCCTCGAACACCTCGACGCTGGGCGCGCGCGCCGCCACCTGGCGAAAGCACAGCCAGTGCACCGCCATGCCCAGCGCCATCAGCAGCGCGAAGGCCACCGGCACGAACAAGAGCGGCGAGATGCCCAGCGCGGTGTGGGCCCACCAAGTCAGGAAGGCGCCGAGCATCAGGAATTCGCCGTGCGAAATGTTCATGATGCGCATCAGCCCGTACTGCAGGTTCAGGCCGATGGCCACCAGCGCGTAGATGCCGCCCGAGATCAGTCCGCCGGCCAGCAGCTCGGCCCATCCTCCGAAGGACATGCGACTACTTCCAGGCCGGCTTGGGCGCGAGCTGCGCGGTGGCGCGGTCCTTCGGCCACACGACCTCGAACTCGCCGCCCTGCCATTGCGCGACGGTGCCGGGCACCGACGCGTTCTCGCTGCCCTCGAAGCGGATCGGCCCGAGGATGGTCCCGAACTCGGTCTTCGCGATGTACTCGCGCAGCGCCTTGCGGTCCAGCCCCACGCTGGCCACGGCCTGCTGCAGGATCTCGAGGCCGGCCCAGGCATGGCCGCTGGCCCAGCGGTCGGGCTCCTTGCCGAACTTCTTCGTGTGGGCGTCGAAGTAGGCTTTGGCGCCGGGGCTGGTCTTGCCGTTCCACGAGCCCATGCCGATCACGCCCTCGGTGTTGGCGGCCATCACGTTCTTGTACAACTGGAAGGCGGTACCGACCGAGGCATAGAAGAACTTCGGGTTGAAGCCCACCTCGCGCGCCTGGCGGCTCGCGAGGATGGTGTCGGGCGGGTAGGTGATGCCGATGAAGGCGTCGGGGTTCAGGTCCTTGATGCCGCGCAGCACCGGCGCCAGATCCTTCACGCCGAGCGGATAGCTCTTGCGCTCCACCACCTGGATCTGCGTCTTCTTGAGCGCGTTGTTGAGCGCCGCGAAGTTCTCGAGGCCGAACAGGTCGTCCATGTAGATGATGGCGACGGTCTTCGCGCCCTGGGCCACCAGCAGGTCGACCAGCGCGCCCATCATCTTGTCGGGCTGCTGCAGCAGCGAGAAGAAGTAGGGCAGCCGCATGTCGATGAGCTTGCGCGACAGCGCGGTGGGCGCGAGCAGCGGATAGCCGAAGCGGTTGGCCAGCGGCGCGACCGCGAAGTTGGCGCCCGAGCCCCAGGGCGGCAGCACCAGGTCGACCTTGTCGCTGCCCATGAGCTTCTCGAAGGTGCGCACGCAGGTCTCGGTCTCGCTGCGGTCGTCGTAGCCGATCAGCTCGATCGGACGCCTGGCGCCGCCCTTCAGCGCGAGGCCGCCGGCCGCGTTGACCTGCTCGGCCCACAGCAGGTAGTTGGGCTCCTGGCTCACCTGCGCGCCCG
>NZ_JBZAYE010000671.1:0-3790 GCF_058244205.1 Variovorax sp. 20P10.2.4 | reverse complement strand
CGAAGCCGACGCGCCCCTCGCGGCGCAGGCCGCGCCCCTCACCGAGCGCACCGGAGGCGCCGCATGAACGATCCGATCCTGAGCATCCGCGGCCTGCGCAAGTCCTTCGGCCCCACCGAGATCATGCGCGGCGTCGACCTCGACCTGCTGGGGGCCGAGCGCCATGCGCTGATCGGCCCCAACGGCGCGGGCAAGTCCACGCTGTTCCACCTGATCTCGGGCCAGCTCGCGCCGACGGCCGGCAGCATCCACTTCGACGGCCAGTCGATCGCCGGGCGCACGCCGCAGGCCATCAACCGGCTCGGGCTCGCGCGCTCGTTCCAGATCACCAACATCTTTCCCAAGCTCACCGTGTTCGAGAACATCCGCCTCGCGATCATGCGCCGCCATGGGCTGCAGTACGTCTTCTGGCGCTTCATCGACCGCGACCGCGCCATCCGCGAGGAGACCGAGCGGCTGCTCGAGCTGGTGCGGCTGAACGCGCGCGCCGCGACGATCGCGGGCGAGATGGCCTATTCGGAACAGCGCTCGCTCGAGATCGCGATGACGCTGGCTTCCGACCCCAAGGTGATCCTGCTCGACGAGCCCATGGCCGGCATGTCGACCGAGGAGACGCACTACACGGCCGAGCTGATCCGCGAGGTCACGAAGGGCCGCGCGCTGATGATCGTGGAGCACGACATGGACGTGGTGTTCTCGCTGAGCGACCGCATCAGCGTGCTGGTCTACGGCCAGGTGATCGCCACCGGCACGCCGCAGGAGATCCGAGCCAATGCCAGCGTGAAAGAGGCCTACCTCGGCGAGGAGGTGGCGGCATGAGCACCAGCGACACGCTGCTGAGCGTCGAGGACCTCCACGTCCACTACGGCAAGAGCCACGTGCTGCATGGCGTCGACCTGCGCGTCGGGCGCAACGAGGTCATCAGCCTGCTCGGGCGCAACGGCTCGGGCCGCTCCACCACCATGAAAGCCATCATGGGCCTGGTGCCGCCATCCGCGGGCAGCATCCGGCTGCGCGAGCGCGAACTGGCCGGCGCGCGGCCCTATGCCGTGTGCCGCGCCGGCATCGGCTACGTGCCCGAGGAGCGCGAGGTGTTCGCCAATCTCACGGTCGACGAGAACCTGCGCATGGGCGAACAGCGCGCCGTGCCCGGCGCGCACCGCTGGACCGTCGAGCAGATGTTCGACTACTTCCCGCGCCTCAAGGAGCGCCGCAACACCAAGGCCGGCAGCATGTCGGGCGGCGAGCAGCAGATGCTGACCATGTGCCGCTCGCTGCTGGGCAATCCGCTGCTGATGCTGATCGACGAGCCCACCGAGGGCCTGGCGCCCAAGATCGTGGCCCAGGTCGGCGAATGCATCGTCGACATGCACCGCAAGGGACTGTCGGTGGTGCTGGTCGAGCAGAAGCTCGCGATCGCGCTCAAGGTCTCGACCCGGGTCTGCGTGATGGGCCACGGCCGCATCGTGTTCGAGGGCACGCCGCAGGCGCTCAAGGCCGACCAGCAACTCGTCTCGGAGTGGCTCGCGGTCTGACGCGGCGCCCCCCATCCTTCATCCCTTCCACACATCCCATGGCAAGCACCCAAGACAAGGTCATCATCTCCTGCGCGGTCACCGGCTCGGTCCATACGCCGAGCATGTCCGAGCACCTGCCGCTCACGCCCGACCAGATCGCCGAGCAGGCGATCGAAGCGGCCGAGGCCGGCGCGGCGATCCTCCACCTGCATGCGCGCGATCCCATCGATGGTCGTCCTTCGGCCGACCCCAAGGTCTTCGACCAGTTCGTGCCGCGCATCAAGGCCGCCACCGATGCGGTCATCAACATCACAACCGGCGGCAGCACGCGCATGACGCTGGCCGAGCGGCTGGCCTACCCGCTGCAGGCCAAGCCCGAGATGTGCTCGCTCAACATGGGCTCGATGAACTTCTCGATCCACACGGCGGCGCGACGCATCGCCGAATGGAAGCACGACTGGGAGCAGCCCTATGTCGAGGGCATGGAGGACCTGATCTTCCGCAACACCTTCCGCGACATCAAGCACATCCTGCAGGTGCTCGGCGAGGACTGCGGCACGCGCTTCGAGTTCGAGTGCTACGACGTCGGCCATCTCTACAACCTCGCGCACTTCGTCGACGAGGGCCTCGTCAAGGGTCCGCTGTTCATCCAGAGCATCTACGGCATCCTCGGCGGCCTCGGGCCCGATCCCGAAAACCTCGTGACCATGCGTGCCACCGCCGACCGGCTGTTCGGCCGCGACGGCTACCGCTTCTCGATCCTCGGCGCGGGCCGCCACCAGATGCCGCTGCTCACCATGGGCGCGGTGATGGGCGGCAACGTGCGCGTGGGCCTGGAGGACAGCCTCTACCTCGCCCGGGGCCAGCTCGCGAAGTCCTGCGCCGAGCAGGTGCGCAAGATCCGCCGGATCCTCGAGGAGCTCTCGCTCGAGATCGCGAGCCCCGACGAGGCGCGCGCGATGCTGGGCCTCAAGGGCCGGGACGCGGTCGCGTTCTGAGCCTCGCCCCCCCTTTTTCTTCATTCATCGGGAACAGCAATGAACAAGACACTGGACGGCCGCGTGGCCATCGTCACCGGCGCGGGCAGCGGCCTGGGCCGCGCCCATGCGCTGGCGCTCGCGCGCCACGGCGCGCGCGTGGTGGTCAACGACGTGGCTGGCGCGCATGAAGGATCGCCGGGCCGCGCCGTGGCCGACGAGATCGTGCGCGCGGGCGGCAGCGCCATCGCGGACGGCGGCGACGTCACCGACTTCGCGGCCATGGAAGCGATGGCCGCGCGCGCCGTGGCCGAATGGGGCCGCATCGACATCCTCGTCAACAACGCCGGCGTGCTGCGCGACAGGAGCTTCTCGAAGATGACGCTCGAGGACTTCCGCCGCGTGATGGACGTGCACCTGATGGGCAGCGTGCATGCCGTGAAGGCCGTGTGGGAAACCATGCGCGCGCAACGCTACGGCCGCATCGTGATGACCACCTCCTCCTCGGGCCTGTACGGCAACTTCGGCCAGTCGAACTACAGCGCGGCCAAGATGGCGCTGGTCGGCCTGATGCAGACCCTCGCGCTCGAGGGCGAGCGGCAGGACATCCGCGTGAACTGCCTCGCGCCCACCGCCGCCACCGCCATGACCGAGGGCGTGCTGCCGCCCGAGGCGCTGGCGCGGCTGCAGCCCGACTACGTGAGCCCCGGCCTGGTCGCGCTGGTGGGCGAGGACGCGCCCACGCGCACCATCCTGCTCGCGGGCGCGGGCAGCTTCGAGAGCGCCCACCTCACGATGACGCGCGGCATCTTCATCGACGGCAGCGACTACACCGCGGCCGAGGTCGCGGCGCGCATGGACGAGATCCGCGACCGCAGCGACGAGCGCGTGCCGGGCACGGGCTTCGAGCAGTACCAGTGGGAGCTTTCGAAGGCCGGCTTCGAGGTGCCGCTGCCGCACTGAAGGCGGCCGCTCAGGGTTTACGCGGCATGGGCCGCGCACACAGGAACGCGGCCTGCTGTGTCCGGCCCGCACATTGGATTCGGGGCCCGCGCGCGAGAGACTGTGCCGCGTCCCAAAACCAACGACATCGGAGACCCATGACATCCAGCCATCGCGACATCGTCCTGGCCGTCGCCGCCTGCATCGCCGTCAGCGCCACGCTCGTGGGCTGCGGCGGAGGCGGTGGCGGCAACGGCTTCCTGCTGCCCATCTCGGGCAACCCGCCGCCCGCGCCGCCACCCCCACCGCCCCCACCCCCCGCTCCGCCGCCATCGAGCGCCGCGCTGAGACTGT
>NZ_JBZAYE010000670.1:0-3795 GCF_058244205.1 Variovorax sp. 20P10.2.4 | reverse complement strand
GGTACCAGGCACCGCCGCCCAGGGCCACGAGCAATAACAGCGCGATCAGGCTGCCGACCCAGCGGCGGCGTCGGACCGGGGGATGCGTGGGCGATGCGGCGGCCGGCGGGGGAACAGGGGTGTGGGGGTCCATGGGAAGCGAGTAGAGCCTGAACGGGTTGCGGCCTAGAGTACAGCGCCGAAAGGTGTATGCAGAGTTTGCTGTGCCGTAAAGCGACGGTAAAGCTTTCGACTTCGGGGGCGGCGGGCCGCGGCCCACCGGATTCCGTGCCGCCCGCGCGCCGCGTCCGGCCGCATTTGGCGCCGCCGGTACGCACTTCGCGCCGCGCCCCCGCATTTCATCGCACGGCCGTGGCGGCCCTGCGAGCGCGCCGGCAAAGTCCGCTCCAACGCCCTCGGGCATCCATCGTTTCTCCCGGATTTTCCGGCCGCCTTTCCACCCTCGACCGATCAAGGAGCCACCCCATGCTGATCCAGATCCTTCTTCACACGCCCAAGTGGGTGTTCGCCGTCTTCGTGCTGCTGGTCTGGCTCGGCAGCAAGCAGCTGCTGTCGGGCAGCGTGAGCCTGACGCGCATCACGCTGATGCCGATCGCGATGGGCGCGCTGTCGCTGATGGGCGTGGCCTCGGCCTTCGGCGATTCGCTCGGCGCCCTGCTCGGCTGGGCCGCCGCCGCGGCCGTGATGATCGCGCTGGTGCTGCGGCGCCCGCTGCCCGCGAGCACCCGCTACGACGCCGTCACGCGCCGCTTCCACCTGGCCGGCAGCGCGGTGCCGCTGGCGCTGATGATGGGCATCTTCTTCACCAAGTACGTGGTCGGCGTGGCGCTGGTCATGCACCCCGAGCTGCGCCACGACAGCGTGTTCGCGGTCGCGATCCCCGTGCTCTACGGCGCCTTCAGCGGCGTCTTCGCGGCCCGCGCCCTGCGCCTGTGGAAGCTGGCGATCGCCACCGACGCCATGGCCAGCGAAGCCGGCGCCGCCTAAGATCGGCGCCGCCCTTTTCGCCCGCCCATTCCCCCACGCCTGCAGGAAGCGCCATGTCCGTCCTCGTGCTGATCCTCAAGATCTCGGTGTCCGTGGTGCTGATCGCCTCGCTGGCCGAAGCGCTGGTGCTCTCGTGGCGCAACGGCTGGCGCAGCTACGACTGGAAGGCGGCCGGCATCTCGGTGTTCGACTTCCTGGTGCGCGAATACCCGCTGCGCTGGCTGCTGCCGCTGGCCTTCTGGGCCGGCGCCATGGACTGGCTCTACGCGCACCGCCTCCTCACCCTGCCGATGGACCACTGGACCGGCTGGGCCGCCTGCTTCATCGGCCAGGAGTTCTGCTACTACTGGTACCACCGCGCCGCGCACCGGGTGCGCTGGTTCTGGTGCACCCATGCGATCCACCACTCGCCCAACGAGCTGAACCTGTCGGCCGCCTACCGCTTCGGCTGGACCGGCAAGCTCACCGGCACGCTGGCCTTCTTCATGCTGGCGCCGCTGCTGGGCATGCCGCCGCGCGTGGTGCTGATCATGCTGACCCTGAACCTGCTCTACCAGTTCTGGATCCATGCCACCTGGATCCCGAAGCTCGGGCCGCTCGAATGGGTGCTCAACACGCCCTCGGCGCACCGCGTGCACCATGCCTCGAACCTCGAGTACCTCGACGGCAACTACGGCGGCGTGCTGATCGTGTTCGACCGCCTGTTCGGCACCTACATCCCCGAACGCGCCGACCTGCCCTGCCGCTACGGCCTCGTGAAGCCGATCACCTCGTACAACCTGCTCGAGATCGAGTTCAGCCAATGGCGCGCGCTGTTCAAGGACCTGGCCTCGGCCCGCTCGGTGCGCGCCTTCGTCGGCTACCTCGTGAAGCCGCCGGGCTGGAACCCCGACGGGCCCGGCGAGACCACCGAAGAACTGCGCCGGCGCGCGGCCGTGGAGGCCCCGGCGCCCGCCGCCTCCCCACCTGCCGATTTCATTCCCGTTCAGATCAAGGAGCTGTCATGAACACGTCCTCGTCCCCCTCTCCCGCGGAGCTCGAGAAGCGCGCCCGCCGCCGCGCCGGCGCCAAGATGGGCTGGTACATCCATGCCTTCGTCTACGTGCTGGTCAACCTCGGCCTGGTCGCGCTGTCGGCCTCCAAGGGCCACACCTGGGCCGTCTATCCGCTGATGGGCTGGGGCCTGGGCCTGCTGGTGCATGGCGCCGTGATCTGGTTCATCGCGCCGGGCGGCGACTTCTACGAGCGCCTGGTCGAACGCGAACGCCGCGCGCTGGCCGCCGGGGAGCGCCGTTGAACCAGGCCCCTGCCGCCGCCCGCCCCAGGTTCGGCATCGAGAACCTGCGCGACCTGCTGCGGCACGGGCTGATCACCGCCGTCTTCTGCTGCCTGATCGCGGCCGCGCTCAGCATCTCGAGCGGCCGCAGCTGGGTCAACCACATGGTCTATTCGATGTCCATCGGCCTGATCAGCTGGCTGTGCATCGACGGCGGCCGGCTGCTGATGAGCGGCCACCGCGAAGTGCTCTGGCCGCATGGCACGCAGAGCATCGCGCTGATCGGCTTCGGCGTGACCGCCGGCTTCCTGCTCGGCAACCTGATCGGCGACGCCTGGAGCGGCGCCCCCTTGCTCGACTTCCTCGACTACCGCGGCCACAAGCTGGCCACCACGCTCACCATCACGCTGGTCGCCACCGCCGGCGCCTGCTTCTTCTTCTACAGCCTCGGCAAGAGCAAGCACCTGCAGGGCCAGATCGAAAGAGCCAGGCGCGACGCGACCGAAGCGCGCCTCAAGCTGCTCGAGACCCAGCTCGAACCGCACATGCTGTTCAACACGCTGGCCAACCTGCGGGTGCTGATCACGCTCGATCCGCCGCGCGCCGTGGCCATGCTCGACCGGCTCAACAGCTACCTGCGCGTCACCCTCAGCGGCTCGCGCACGCTCGCGCATCCGTTGGGGGCCGAGTTCGACCGGCTGGCCGATTACCTCGAGCTGATGTCGGTGCGCATGGGCGAGCGATTGCGCTACACGCTCGAGCTGCCGGCCGAGCTGCGCGAAGTGCCGGTGCCGCCGCTGCTGCTGCAGCCGCTGGTGGAGAACAGCATCCGCCACGGCCTCGAGCCCAAGGTCGAGGGCGGCGAGATCGCGGTGCGCGCGCGCCGCGAGGGCGACCTGCTGGTGATCGAACTGAGCGACACCGGTGTCGGGCTCGATGCAGCGTCGCCGTCGACGTCGCGGGACGGCGGCGGCTTCGGCCTCGAACAGGTGCGCGAACGGCTGACCACGGTCTACGGCCCGCGTGCCGCCCTGACGCTGGCGCCCGGCGAGCACACGGGCACCCGCGCCACCTTGCGCTTTCCGCTGCAGGCTTCCTCCACCGGCGACGCGCCGGCCGCTTCCCCCACGCCATGAACACTCCTGCCACTCCCACCGCGCTGATCGCCGAGGACGAACCGCTGCTCGCGCAGGCGCTGAAGGCCGAACTGGCCGCCGCTTGGCCCGAGCTGAAGATCGCCGCCATCGCGGGCGACGGCCGTAGCGCCGTGCGCGAGGCGCTGCGGCTGCTGCCGCAGGTGCTGTTCTTCGACATCCGCATGCCGGGCCTCGACGGCCTGGGCGCCGCCACCGAGCTGGCCGACGCCTGGCCCACGGACGAAGCGCCGATGCCGCAGCTGGTCTTCGTGACCGCCTACGACGAGTACGCGGCCCGTGCCTTCGAGGCCCAGGCGATCGACTACGTGTTGAAGCCCGTGCAACCCGAGCGGCTGCGCAAGACGGTGGCGCGGCTGAAACAGGCGCTGGCCGCGC
>NZ_JBZAYE010000067.1:0-19890 GCF_058244205.1 Variovorax sp. 20P10.2.4 | reverse complement strand
GGCCAACCTGCTGCGCCACTGGCTCGCGCGCACGCATGGCCGCGCACCGAGCGCGGCGCAGCTCGACCAGCTGCTCGACCAGGTCCGCGCCTGCACCACGCGCGGCCACCGGATCCACCTCAAGGTGGCCGACGGTTTCGCCGAACGCAGGGGGGAACGGCTGCATTGGTACAATGCCCCGCCCTCGCCAGCAGCCTCGCGCTGACAGCCTGCGGGGCGCCGCCTTCGCTGCATGCGCCGCATATGGTTGAAGCGCGGGATTTTTCTTCTCTCAGAATTCACCCATGGCATTGATCGTTCACAAATACGGCGGCACGTCGATGGGCTCGACCGAGCGCATCCGCAATGTCGCCAAGCGCGTCGCCAAGTGGGCGCGCGCCGGCCACCAGATGATCGTGGTCCCGAGTGCCATGAGCGGCGAAACCAATCGCCTGCTCGGCCTGGCGAAAGAGCTCGCACCCAGCAAACCGGCCGAGGCGCACAACCGCGAACTCGATATGCTCGCCTCCACCGGCGAACAGGCCTCGTCGGCGCTGCTGGCCATCGCGCTGCAGGCCGAGGGCGTGGAGGCCGTGAGCTATGCAGGCTGGCAGGTGTCGGTGCGCACCGACAGCTCCTACACCAAGGCCCGCATCGAGAGCATCGACGACGCCCGCGTGCGCGCCGACCTCGCGGTCGGCCGCGTGGTCGTCATCACCGGCTTCCAGGGCGTGGACGATGCCGGCAACATCACGACGCTGGGCCGTGGCGGCAGCGACACCTCGGCGGTGGCGATCGCGGCCGCGATGAAGGCCAACGAGTGCCTGATCTACACCGACGTCGACGGCGTCTACACCACCGACCCGCGCGTCGAGCCCGATGCGCGCCGCCTCTCGACCGTGAGCTTCGAGGAGATGCTCGAGATGGCGAGCCTGGGCTCCAAGGTGCTGCAGATCCGCTCGGTGGAATTCGCCGGCAAGTACAAGGTGCCGCTGCGCGTGCTGTCCAGCTTCACGCCCTGGGACATCGACATCAATGAAGAGGCCAAGTCCGGCACGCTGATCACTTTCGAGGAAGACGAAAACATGGAACAAGCCGTCGTATCCGGCATCGCTTTCAACCGCGACGAAGCCAAGATCTCGGTGCTCGGCGTGCCCGACAAGCCGGGCATCGCGTATCACATCCTCGGTGCGGTGGCCGATGCCAACATCGAAGTCGACGTGATCATCCAGAACCTCAGCAAGGACGGCAAGACCGACTTCAGCTTCACGGTGCATCGCAACGAGTACGCGCGCACCGTCGACCTGCTGCAGGCCAAGGTCATGCCCTCGCTGGGCGCGACCGAGATCGTCGGCGACACCAAGATCTGCAAGGTCAGCATCGTGGGCATCGGCATGCGCAGCCACGTGGGCGTGGCGAGCAAGATGTTCCGCGTGCTGAGCGAAGAGGGCATCAACATCCAGATGATTTCGACCAGCGAGATCAAGACCTCGGTCGTGATCGACGAAAAATATATGGAGTTGGCGGTGCGCGCGTTGCACAAAGCCTTCGATCTGGACCAACCAGCCGCCTGAGTGATGGCATAATCTCGGCTTCTTTCAGGAACTGTGACCGAGTGGCCGAAGGTGCTCCCCTGCTAAGGGAGTATGGGGTGTAGAGCCTCATCGAGGGTTCGAATCCCTCCGGTTCCGCCAAGACCCGTGCCGAGGACGAAAGTCCAAGGACGGAAAAGCCCAGAAGCATCGCTGCTTCTGGGCTTTTTTCTTGGCCGCTCGGAATGCGCTCTGGGTGGCGCTTCCTTCTTTTCGTTCCTTCGCGGCCTGACAGCATGGCGGCGGTATCGCACCGCCGCCCGATCGCTTCGTCTACTGCCCGAGCGCCGACAGCGGTGCAGCGGGCATGGCGGGCAGCACCGCCGGCATGCTGTCCACCAGTCGCACTTCCAGCGGATCGCAGGGCGCGCCGTTCTGGCGGCCGTCGAAGCGCACGCGGATGTGCGAATGGGTCGCGCCGGTGATGGTGCCCAGGCGTCCGTCGCAGAACACGCGGCTGCCGCGTTGGAACTGCAGGCCGAAACGATCGTTGATCTCCTTGAAGCTCATCAGTACCTCCTGTTGTCGATGGGCTGGAGCGATGGTCGGGCTGTTTAACAAACGTTGCCGTCAGTTACCTGATGTCTTCGGCTGTAGGCCGAATCGCGCACGTGACGAAGGTCAAAACCTTAGCGCCGGACTGCCAAGCCTTGTGAATCGAGCCGCTCCAGCGCGTGGAGTGGGCGCGATGTGGCTGTGAAAACGTGAACTGTGAATCCCCAAGCGTGTGTTATTCACAAACAGCCAGTGCAAAACGTAACCTGATTCTTCTCTGGCATGCGGGGAGGAATTAACTTACGTAACTCGTCACATAAAAAAGGTACAGGGAGTGACAAACACATTGCAGGACAGCTTCGCCTGTCGCGTCAGCATGCCCATCGCCACGGCCGAAGAGCGGTGTTTTCGTTATGTTCCGGCGGTCGCCATCTTTCGCCGGATTCCACCCGAGACGCTCGACACCTGGTTGATGCCCAATGGAAAGGCCCGCGGCGACCGTGAGCTCGCGAGCGAGGTCCTGATCGAGGTCAGGCACGCGGGCGACGACAGCGGCGCCACGCCGCAGCGTTTCGACCTGTCGGAGGTGCTCGACGTCGGTCGCGCCGCGTCGCTGTTCGTCTCGACCTTTCTCTCGAGCCTGCCGCGGCCCTGAGTCGGGCCGTCGGCCACCCGCCGGCGGCCCGAAGATCGGAACCTCCAGCGAAATCCCGCCGGATTGCTAGCAAATCATTTCCGCTTTTGCGCGGGAAGCGTGACTTTGTTCCGGCGGGAATGTTAACTTTTGTTGTCGATTTCGAGCGTGCGTCCTAAGATTGGTCGCACATGCACGCCCCATCCCTCGTTCTCGAACTGCCGGACCACTGGACCGGCGCTTTCGAACCCACGGTGAACGCCGACGGCTCCTGCGCCGGAGTGGCCGAGATCTTCCTGGACGGCGTCCCGCGCTGCGCCCTGGTGATTGCCGACCAGCCGACCTGGGACATCGCCTTCCAGCGCGCCCAGTCCAAGGCGGTCCAGTTCGTTCGCGCCTGGACCTGCAGCGCCGACTGAGCCCGGCTCGGTCCCGGCGCCGCGGCGCTCAGCAGGTCACGCCGCCGTCGATGACCAGGCTCTGCCCGGTCATGAAGGCCCCCGCGCGCGAAGCCAGGAACACCGCCGCGCCCGCGATCTCGTCGGGGTCGCCGATGCGGCGCAGCGGCGTGCTCTCGGTGCGGCGGCGCAGGTTCTCGGGGTCTTCCCACAGCGCGCGCGCGAAATCGGTCCTGATCAGGCCCGGCGCGATGCAGTTCACGCGCACGTTGTGCGGCCCGTACTCCACCGCGAGGTTGCGCGCGAGCTGGAAGTCGGCCGCCTTCGAGACGTTGTAGGCACCGATCACGGGCGAGCCACGCAGGCCGCCGATCGACGAGACGATGATGATCGAGCCTTCCTTGCGCTCGATCATCTGCGGCACCGCGAAGTTGATCAGCCAGTGGTTGGCGATCACGTTGTTCTCGAGGATCTTGCGGAACTGGTCGTCCTCGATGCCGGCCAGCGGGCCGTAGTAGGGGTTCGAGGCGGCATTGCACACCACGATGTCGACGCGCCCGAGCTGGCGCGTGGTCTCCTCGACCAGGTGGCGCAGCTCTTCCTTCGACGAGATGTTGGCCGGGATCGAGATCGCCGCGCCCGCGCCGTGCGTGGCGTTGATGGCGTCGCGCACCTCGGCGCAGGGCTCGGGCTTGCGCGACGAGATCACGACCTTCGCGCCGTGCTCGGCCAGGCGCTCGGCGATGGCGCGGCCGATGCCGCGCGAGGAACCGGTGACGATGGCCACCTTGCCGGCCAGCGAGAACAAGGACATGGTTTTGTGTCTCCTCGAAGTTGTCAGTCCGCGTAGCGCCCGTACTCCATGCGCGCGATGGAGCGGTTGTGCACCTCGTCGGGTCCGTCGGCCAGCCGCATCGTGCGCATGCTGGCGTACTGCTTGGCCAGGCCGAAGTCGGTGGTGACGCCGGCCGCGCCATGGGCCTGGATCGCCATGTCGATGATGCGCAGCGCGGTGCGCGGCGCCGCCACCTTGATCATCGCGATCTCCAGCCGCGCCACCTTGTTGCCCACGCGGTCCATCAGGTCGGCCGCCTTGAGGCACAGCAGGCGCGTCATCTCGATGTCGATGCGGGCCTCGGCCACGCGCTGCTCCCACACCGACTGGTCGGCGATGCGCTTGCCGAAGGCGGTGCGCGACTGCAGCCGGCGCACCATCTTCTCGAGCGCCACCTCGGCGCTGCCGATGGAGCGCATGCAGTGGTGGATGCGCCCGGGCCCGAGCCGGCCCTGCGCGATCTCGAAGCCGCGGCCCTCGCCGAGCAGCAGGTTCGCCGCCGGCACGCGCACGTCGCGGAACACCACCTCGGCATGGCCGTGCGGCGCGTCGTCGAAGCCGAACACCGGCAGCATGCGCACGATCTCGATGCCGGGCGTGTTCAGCGGCACCAGGATCTGCGACTGCTGCGAATGGCGCGGTGCCTCGGGGTCGGTCTTGCCCATCACGATGGCGATCTCGCAGCGCGGATCGCCCACGCCCGAGGACCACCACTTGCGGCCGTTGATCACGTAGTGGTCGCCGTCGCGGCGGATCGAGGTCTCGATGTTGGTGGCGTCGGACGAGGCCACGTCGGGCTCGGTCATCAGGAAGGCCGAACGGATCCGGCCTTCGAGCAGCGGCTGCAGCCAGCGCTTCTTGTGCTCGTCGCTGCCGTAGCGGATCAGCACCTCCATGTTGCCGGTGTCGGGCGCCGAGCAGTTGAAGACCTCGGAGGCGAAGCTGACCTTGCCCATCTCCTCGGCGCAGACGGCGTACTCGAGGTTGGTGAGGCCGGCGCCCTTGTAGGGGCTGTCGGAGGGCACCGAATCGAGCGGCAGGAACAGGTTCCACAGCCCGGCCTCGCGCGCCTTGGCCTTGAGCTCCTCCACGATCGGCACGACCTGCCAGCGGTTCTCGCCGAAGCCCTGCATCTGCGCCATGTAGGTGGGCACGGCGGGGTAGACGTGCGCCTTCATGAACGCGATCACGCGATCGCGCCAGTGCACTTGCTTGTCGGACAGGGTGAAGTCCATGACGGTCTCCTCTTTTTTCGTTGGTCGGATCCGGCGCGAGCCGGGCCTGGCGACGATAGCAAGGGCGCCGTTCCAGTACAAACCGGGCATTCCAAAATGGTGGAACATAGGTGACTCGCATGGCTGATGCCGATGAATGCGCGAATACTTGTTCTTCGATTCCTGCTCGGTATCATCGCGGCCCACCGTCCTTCCCGCCGCCGAAGAAGCTTGCCCCCATGACCGCCGTCACCGCCCGCGAGCCGCAGACCGCGCGTTTCCAGGAAAAGCGCGATGCCATCCTCAACGCGGCCGCGGCGCAGTTCAATGCGCAGGGCGTCAAGGGCGCGACCCTGGCCGGCATCGCGGCCAGCGTGGGCCTGGTGACCAACAGCGTCACCTACTACTACCGCAAGAAGGAAGACCTGGCCACCGCCTGCTTCCTGCGCGCCATCGTGCTGTTCGACGGCATCGCCGAGGCCGCGGCGCGTGAGGCCACGGTGGAGGCGCGGGTGCGTGCCTTCCTCGCGGGCCATGCCGCGCTGCTGGCGGCGGTGGCGCTCGGCGAGCATCCGCCGGTGGTGGCCTTCAGCGACGTGCGCGCGCTGCCGAGCCCGCAGCTCGAGACCGTGCACACCGCCTACACCGGCATGTTCCGCCGCGTGCGCGGGCTGCTCAAGGACGAGGCCACGGCGCATTGGCCGCGCGAGATGCGCAATGCGCGCACCCACCTGCTGCTGTCGCTGGTGCACTGGCTGCCGGCCTGGTTCGACCGCTACGAGGAGGCGCAGTACCCGCGCATGATCGCGCGCGTGGCCGACATCGTGCTCCATGGGCTCGGCGCGCCGGCGGCGCGATGGGAGGCGGTCGCGCTGTCCGACGAGGCGGTGCTGCACGCGCCCACCGACAACGCCGCAATGGATGCCTTCCTGCGCGCGGCCACCGCGCTGCTCAACGAGCAGGGCTACCGCGGCGCCTCGGTCGACAAGATCTCGGCGCGGCTCAATGTCACCAAGGGCTCGTTCTATCACCACAACGACAACAAGCTGGACCTGATCTCGGCCTGCTTCGAGCGCACCTTCGAGGTCATCCGTCGCGCCTTCGACCTCGCCGAGCAAACGGGCGGCAGCGGCTGGCAGCGCGCGGGCCTGGCCGCGCGCATGCTGGTGCGCTTCCAGCTCTCGGCCGAGGGCCCGCTGCTGCGCCTCTCGTCGACCAGCGCGCTGCCCGAGGCGGCCGACCGCGCGCGGATTCACAGGACGCTGCAGCAGCGCATCGAGCGCATGGCGGCGATGCTGGTCGACGGTCTCGTCGACGGATCGCTGCGGCCGCTCGATGCCGCGATCGCGGCGCAGCTGGTGGTGGGCCTGATCAACGGCGCGGCCGAGCTGCACCGCTGGGTGCCCGATGCGAGCGAGGCCTCGGTGGTCGAGCTCTACGTGCGGCCGATCTTCATGGGCTTGCTCAACGAGGCGAACGCGGCCGCCTGAAGCGCAGCAGGGCTCACATGCGCGCGCGATGCGCCTCGTAGCCGGGCTCGAGCTCCACGTCCATCGACTGCAGGAAGCGGCTTACGCAGACATAGAAGCTCGCGGTCAGCACCAGCTCGACCACGGCCGCGTCGTCGAAGCCGCGCGCCCTGAGCTGCGCCACGGTGGCCGCCGAGGCCGAGGGACCGCGCGTGACCTCCTCGGCGAGCTGCAGCACCGCGCGCGCGTCGGCATCGAAGAGATCGCTGTCGCGCCAGTGCGCGAGCGCGTCGATCTGCGCCTCGCTCACGCCGGCTTCGGTGGCCATCGGCAGGTGGTGGGCCCATTCGTAGGCGGTGCCCGAGAGCTGCGCGCCGCGCAGGATCATCAGCTCGCGCAGCAGCCGGGGCGTCTTCGCATTCAGGCGCAGCGGCCAGGCGAAGTCGAGCCAGCCGCGGAACAGCTCGGGCGCGGTGCCCAGCACGCGGTAGAGATGGGGAAGGTGGAAATCCGGCCCGCGCGCGGCGCGCACGCGGTCGAACAGCGCGGCGGCGGCGGGATCCTCGGGATGCTCGGGCAGCAGGGGAACGCGGGGCATGGCGCTGGCTCCTCGGTCGGTGGATGTCAGGCGGTGCGGGTGTCGGGCCGCAGGCCGGGCGAGGGCACGTTGCCGGCCGTGGCGCCCGCGTCGACCGGCAGGATCACGCCCGTGACCCAGCGCGCCTCGTCGCTCGCGAGGTAGGCCACGGCCTGGCCCACGTCCCAGCCCGAGCCCTCGGTCTGCAGCAGCGAACGCTTGCGGCGCTGCTCGCGCACCTCGGGCGTCATGCGGCCCGCGACCATCGGCGTGTAGACCATGCCGGGCGCCACGCAGTTGACGCGGATGCCCTCGACGCCGTGGTGCGCGGCCATGGCGCGGGTCATGTTGACCACCGCGCCCTTCGAGGTCGGATAGAGCAGCGCCGGCGTGCCGCCGATCAGGCCCGCGACCGAGGCGATGTTGACGATGGCGCCGCGGCCCAGCTTGCGCATCTCGGGGATCGCGTACTTCGCCATCAGCATCATCGAGGTGACGTTGACGCGCAGCGCGTGGTCCCATTCCTCGAGGTCGAGATCGACCGCATTGCCGGCCGGCCCGCCGATGCCGACGTTGTTGACCAGGATGTCGACCCGGCCCCAGGCCTCGACCGCGTGGGCCACGGCCTGGCGGCACTGCGCGGCGTCCGACACGTCGCAGGCCAGGGCGAGCGCGCTGCCGCCCTCGGCCGCGATCATGCGTTCGGTCTCTCGCGCGCAGTCGAGTTGCGCATCGAGCAGCAAGACGCGCGCGCCGCGGCGCGCGAGCAGCAGGGCGGCGGCGCGGCCGTTGCCGATCTCGGCGCTGCGCGAGCCGGCGCCGGTCACGATCGCGACGCGGCCTTCGAGGCTGCTGCCGGCGGCTTCGGCATGGGGTGTGGAGGCGGTGGATGTGTTCACGGTGCGGGCGCGGAGCCGGGGACGGTGGAGGGAATGGTCCGCAGCTTAAGTCGCGAGGCTGGCACCGACGAACGGTGTTTCTCCCAGGGTGAATCGTTTCATCGATCGGTGTAGGGCGCTCGGACGGACCACCGTGGTGGAGGATCAGGCCGCGCGCTTGCGCGGCTTCGGGGCGGCCTGCGCGGGCGCCTGCCCGCACGAGCCGCGCAGCACGAACCGCATGGGCGCGAGCACGCGGCGCGGCGGCGCATCGGGCGCGTCGCGCATGCGCTCGAGCAGCATCCTCACGCCGTCCTCGGCCGCGCGGTCGAGGTCCACCGTCACGCTGCTGATCGGCGGGCGGTGGCTGCGCGCGAAGTCGGGGTCGCCCAGGGTGACCAGCGAGATGTCCCGTGGAATGCGCAGGCCCTGCGCGGCGATGGCGTTGAGCACGTCGGCCAGCACGCTGGTGCCGAGCGTGACCAGCGCGGTGGGGCGCACCGGGCCCTCGAGCAACTGCGTGACCGCGTCGAAGGCGGGGCTGGTGGAGGTCGGCAGCCGCACGATGTGCGCGGGCCGCGCCGCCAGGCCGCTGGCCTCGAGCCCGGCCTCGAAGCCCTCGATGCGGCGGCGCATCGGCCGGTTCTGCATGTCGGCCACCACCAGGCCCATCTCGCGATGGCCCAGGCTTGCGAGGTGCAGCACGGCCTCCGTCACGCCGCGCGGATGGTCGAACAGCAACTGGTCCTGCGCCACGTCCATGTCGCGGTCGAGGATCACGGCCGGGATGCCGAGCTTCTCGACCGCCTCGAGCACCGCCGGGTCGCGCTCGTTGCCCGGCGCGATGATCACGCCGTCCATGCGGCGGCCCTGGAACATCGCGAGGATCTCGAGTTCCCACTGCGGATCGTTGAGGCTGTTGGCCAGCAGCACCATGTAGCCGGCCTCGCGCAGCTTGGCCTCGAAGGTGCGGTAGAGCTTGGCGTAGAGCGGGTTGGCGACGTCGGTGAACATGCAACCCACCGTGCGCGAACTGCGCGAGCGCAGCGCCTGCGCCGCGTGGTTGAGCCGGTAGTCGAGCTCGCGCATCGCGCGCTCGACGCGCTCGCGCAGCGCGGGGCTCACGTTCTCGACCTTGTTGATCACGCGCGAGACGCTGCCCAGCGACACGCCGGCGAGCGTGGCCACGTCCTTGATGCTCGCCTTGCCGGCCTTGGGTTTCATGCGCAGTGCGGTGCTCGTGCCCGAAAGCGCGAGATTCTATGCAGCGGGGTCCGGCTCAGGGCGTTGCTGCCGCGGGTGCCACCATGCGCTGCAGGAAGGGCTGGCGCGCGAACACCGCGTCGCGCGGACCGGCATCGACCACGCGGCCGGCCTCCATCAGCACCACCGCGTCGAAGCGCTCGAGCAGGCTGAGCCGGTGCACCGAGGCCACCACGCAGGCGCGCGGAAAGGCCTGCGCGATGCGCTCGAGCACGCGCGCCTCGGTGGCGGCGTCGAGCGCGCTCGTGGGTTCGTCGAGCAGCAGCAGCGAGCTGCCCTGGGCCGCGAGCACGCCGCGCGCCAGGCACAGCCGCTGGCGCTGGCCGCCCGAGAGGTTGAAGCCGCGCTCCGACACCGCCGTGTCGAGGTCGCCGTGCGTGGCGGCCAGCACTTCGTCGAAGGTGCTCGCATGCAGCGCGGCGCGCAGCGCGTCGTCGTCGAAGGGCAGGCCGAAGGCGAGGTTCTCGCGCACGCTGGCCTCGAACAGCTCGGTCTCCTGCGGGATCAGCGTGGCGATGCGGCGCAGCTGCGTCCAGTCGGCGGGCTGGCCGTCGAGCGCGAGCACGCCGCCCTGCGGCGCGTAGAGGCCCGCGAGCACGCGCAGCAAGGTGCTCTTGCCGCCACCGCTCGGGCCGACCAGCGCCACGCGTTCGCCGCGCCGCAAGGCGAGCGACACCGCGTGCAGGCCGCCGCGCGGGCGTTCCTCGCCGGGGACCGTCGTTGTTGCGGGTGCGCCGCCGCGCGGCGCGTAGTTCCAGTCCAGCGCATCGACGGCCAGCGTCTGCCACGCCGCCTCGGCATCGATGCGCTCGGCTGCGGGTACCTGCTCGGGTGGCGTGGCCAGCGAGTCGCCCTTCGGCGAGTCCCAGATCGGCGCGGCGCTGCCGTAGTCGGTGTGCATGCGCGCGAAGAAGCTGAAGTTGGCCGCCACCGAGGTGACCACGCCCGCGGCCTGCTGCGCGTACTGGTAGATCATGAACACGCCGCCCAGCATCACGGCCTGGCCCGGCGTGCGCGACTGCCAGACGTAGATGACCACCAGCCCCCAGGTCAGCGCCAGGCCCATCAGGTCGACCGCGAACCACTTGCCCTCGTTGAGCACCACGGTGCGCTTCAGCGGTTCTGACACCGCGCGCATGCGCCGGCGCAGCAGCAGCCGCGAGGCGCCCTGCAGCCGCAGTCCGATCACTGTCGAGGCATTGCCGAGGAAGTCGAGCAGCGCCGCCACGTAGCGGCGGTCGGCATCGTTCTCGGTGCGCGCCAGCCGCATCAGCGCGCGGTCGATGCGCAGGATCACGACCGCGATCAGCACGTAGCCCGCGAGCGCCGTGGCCCCGCTGGTGCGCGACAGCAGCGCCAGCGCCACCAGCGGCCCGACGAAGTTGACGAGGTTGGTGAGCCAGATGAACTGGTTCTGCGCGAAGTCCGACAGCGCGCGGCTGGCCTGGTGTACCCGGTGCTGCAGCTCGCCCGAATGGTGGCCGTCGTGCCAGGCCAGCGGTGCCGCGGCGATGCGCGCATAGAGCTGGTCGGCCAGCGTCTCGCGCACCTTCACGCCCACGTTGCGCTCGAGGATGCGGCCCGGCCCGTGCAGCGCCCAGGCGCCCACGTAGACCCCGGCCAGCGTGGCGATCCAGCGGCCGGCGCCACCGAAGTCGCCGCGCTGCAGCGCATTGATGGCCTGGCCCGCGAGGTAGGGCAGGGTGAGGCGGATCAGCTGCGAGCTGGCCAGCAGCGCGGTGGCGCCCAGCAGCTGGCCTCGCGCGCCGGCGGCGAAGTGCCACAGGGCTGCATAGAGTTCGCGGATGGCGCTGCCGGGCCGGGTGCTCGTGGATTGCATGGGGGCAGTGTGCCCAAGGCCGAGGGTCGCCCGGCGTAGGAGCGCGGCACGCGCGCGTCGCTGATCCGCAACGAGGCGATGCAAAAGTAACTTTATGTATGGTTAAATCCGCCGCAACTTACGCGAAGTAGAGGACGAGGGATCCCATGAAGCTGCTGTTGAGCCTTGCGTGCGCGGTCGTGGCCCTGGCCGGCTGCGTCAGCACGCCGCCGACGCCGACCGAGCCCGGAACCGGCCGCGGCCTGTCCTATGTGCCCATGGTGGCGATGCAGGGCGTGGACAAGGCGCGCTACGACGCCGACGTGGCCGACTGCCGCACCTCCGCCCTGCGCATCACGGCACGCAACGAGGACAACAACGGCATGTGGGCCGCCTTCGGCCTGGGCCTGATCACGGTGCACGGCCAGGGCATCGCGGGCGCCGCCGCCTGGACCAGCGTTGCCGCGGTCGTGGCCGACATGACTTCGCGCCCGCCCGAAGCCGTGATCGCCGAGCACCAGCAGATCGCCGTGGTCCATTGCATGGCCAAGCGCGGCTACCGCAACCTCGACCCGAACGTGCGCGACAGCTTCTATGCCTACGGCTACTCGCCGGTCGAGTCGTTCGCGCCGCGCCGCACCGGCGTCGACACCTACAACGTCGAGCGGATCGCGAAGAATGGCCGCTGCAACCTGCAGCCGCGTGCCGAGCTCACGGCCAAGGGGCCGGGCTACGAGGCCTACACCGTGCCGTGCGAGAACGGCGGCAGCTGGGCCGTGCGCTGCGAGTTCGGCCAGTGCCGCGTGCTGGCGCAGGCGCCCATGCGGCGCTCCTGAACCGGGTTCGACCGGCCAATAAAAAAGCGGCGCCTCGGCGCCGCTTTTTCGTTGGGCTGGTTCAACGCCAGACGTAGTGCCCGCGCACCAGCCGGCCGTGCTCGCGGTGGGCCGGCACCCAGACCTTGTGCTTGCGGTGGTGGGGTGCCATGTGCGGCCGGTCGTAGCCGGGGCCGCCATGGGGCTGGGCCATGACGGCGCCGGAGGAAGCGAGCAGGCCGAGGGCGGCCGCGAGGATGAAGAGGGTCTTTTTCATGTTGGAGTCCTTCATGGGAGTGGATGCGCGGCGAAGCACCGTCGCAGGGGCTTCGATCCGCACGGTGGAACCTTAGTTCGCTTCGGTGACGGCGTCGCGTAGGCGCTCGCGCAGTCCGCGCGCGGGCGTGCGGCCCTTGAAGGCGTGCAGCTCAGTTCACGACCAGCCCGCGCAGCGCGGGATCGGCCGGCGGCGGCTTCAGGTCCATCTCGTGCAGGGTCTTCACCAGCAGCTCGGCGATCATCAGGTTGCGGTGCCGCTTGCTGTTGGCCGGGATCACGTGCCAGGGCGCATGCGCGCTCGAGGTCGCGGCCAGTGCCTTGTCGTAGGCGCGCTGGTAGGCATCCCACTTGGTGCGCACCTCGAGGTCGGCCATGCTGAACTTCCATTCCTTGCCGGGCGTGTCGATGCGTGCCTGCAGCCGCTGGCGCTGCTCCTCCTTGTCGATGTGCAGCATGCACTTCACGATGGTGGTGCCGGTCTCCACGAGCAAGCGCTCGAAGTCCTCGATCTGCGCATAGCGGCGCTTGGTCTCGGCCTTGTCGATCCAGCCCTCGACCACCGGCACCAGCACGTCCTCGTAGTGGCTGCGGTTCCACACCATGACCTCGCCGGTGCGCGGCACCACGGCATGGCAGCGCCACAGGTAGTCGTGCGCGCGCTCCTCGTCGTTGGGCGCCTTGAAGGCGCTCACGCGCACGCCCAGCGGCGAGGTGCGCGAGAACACCCAGCGCACGGTGCCGTCCTTGCCGCTGGTGTCCATGCCCTGCAGCACCACCAGCAGTTTGCGCCGGCCTTCGGCATGCAGCAGGTTCTGCAGTTCGTCGAGCTCGATCGCCAGGGCGTCGAGGCGGTCGCGCTGCGCGGCCTCGTTGCCCTTGAGGAAGGGCGTGTCGCCGGGATCGATGCGGGAAAGCTGGAACTTGCTGCCGACGCGGTACTTCTTGAAGCTGGCCATGGCCTGCGGTCTCCGTTGAATGAACGAAGGCCACAGGGTACGCGATGCACGCGCCGCGGCTGTCAGCGCTCGTCGGGATCGATCGAGGCGCTCCAGCGGTTGTCCCACTCGGCATGGCGCGCCGCGTCGTCGAGCACGCGCCGGTCGCGCTTGGTCGGGCGCCCCTGCTCGATGGCGAGCGCGGGTTCGCTGCCCATGCGGCGCTGCTCGCGGAAGGCGGCTTGCGCCGCCAGGCTCTCGGGCGTTTCCTCGTAGAGCTGCTGGGCCACGGGCGCCGGGCCGCGCTGGCCGCTGAGGCCGCGCACGGTGACGGTGCGGGTCAGCGGGCCGAGCCGGATCGAGACGGCGTCGCCGACCTTGACCTCGCGCGAGGCCTTGGCGACATCGCCGTTCACCAGGATGCGGTTCTTGCCGATCTCCTCGGCCGCCAGCGAGCGGGTCTTGAAGAAGCGGGCGGCCCAAAGCCATTTGTCGATGCGAAGACGATCCATAAATCAGGAGGTGTGCCGGTCCAGGGGCAGGTGCACGACGGCGTCGAGCCCGGCGATATTGTCCCGCGTGTCGGGCCCCGTGCGGTTGTCGAGCGCGATCCGGCCGTCGAGCGCGAGCACGATCTCGCGGCAGATCGCGAGGCCCAGGCCCGAGCCGCTGGCGCTGTCGCCGGCCGAGAAGGGCGCGAACAGCCGCTGCCGCAGCTCGGCGGAGATGCCCGGGCCGCTGTCGCGCACCCGCAGCATCGCCTCGCCGGCCTCGGCACGCACCGCCACCGACAGCGCGCCGCCGGCCGGCGACTGCTTGATCGCGTTGTGCAGCAGGTTGCGCGTGAGCTCCTGCAGCATCCAGCGGTGGGCGCGCACCGGCACCGGCGCGTCGGCATCGAGCTCGAAGTCGAGCGCCTTGTCGGCGATCAGCGGCGACAGGTCGAGCACGATCTGGCGTGCCACCTCGGCCAGATCGAGCCGCACCGACTCGGGCTGCTGGCGCAGCTGCTCCACCTTGGCCAGCGAGAGCATCTGGTTGGCCAGCGCGGTGGCGCGGTCCACGGTCTGATTGATCTCGACCAGCGCCTGCTCGGGCGCCAGGTCGCCGCGCCGCGCCGACTGCACCTGCGCCTTGAGCACCGCCAGCGGGGTGCGCAGTTGGTGCGCGCTGTCGCGCACGAAGCGCTTCTGGTGGTCGAGCAGCCGCTGCAGCCGTCCCATGACCTCGGTGGTGGCATCGATCAGCGGGCGCAGCTCGCGCGGCGCATCGGGCGCGTCGATCGGCGAGAGGTCGTCGGCGGCGCGCCGGTCGATCGCCTCGCCGAGCTGGCGCACCGGCCGGGTCGCGCGCTGCACCACGAACACGGTGACGGCCGCGATCACGCCCATCAGCAGCAGCTGGCGCCACAGCGTGTCGAGCAGCAGCTTGCGCACCAGGGTCTCGCGCAGCTCCAGGGTCTCGGCCACCTGCACCACGGCCATGCCGCGACCGCGCGCGCTGGCCACCGGCTGCAGCAGCACGGCCACGCGCACCGGCTGGTCGCGAAAGCGTGCGTCGTAGAAGTCGACCAGCGCGGCATAGGGCGTGCGATCGGGAATGCGGCCGTGCCAGAACGGCAGCTCGGCGAAGCCCGAGATCATCTCGCCCTGCAGCGTGGAGACGCGGTAGAAGAGCCGGCTGCGGTTGTCCGCCTCGAAGGCCTCGAGCGCCGAGTAGGGCACGATCGCGCGCAGCTCGGCTCGCTCGTCGTAGCCTTCCACGTCGAGCTGTTCGCCGATGGTCTTGGCCGAGGCGAGCAGCGTGCGGTCGTAGGCGGTGGTGGCGGCGGCCAGGCTCTGGCGGTAGAGGCTCACGCTGTTGATCACGATCAGCAGCGCGACCGGCGCGAGGATGCCGAACAGCAGCCTCGCGCGCAGCGACAGGTTGGTCGTCATTGCTCCGCGCGAAGAAGGTAGCCGAGCCCGCGCAGCGTCATCAGCGCGGCGCCGGTGCCCACGAGCTTCTTGCGCAGCCGGTACACCACCACCTCGACCGCCTCGTACTGCACGTCGGTCTCGCCCGGGAACACCAGCTCGAACAGCCGTTCTTTGGTGAGCGCGTGGCCGGGCTTCATCATCAGCGCCTTGAGCAGCGCGAGCTCGCGCTGCGTGAGCTCGAGCACCTCGGCGCGGTGGTAGATGGCGCCGCTGTCGGGCTCGAAGCGCAGGCCGCCGACCTCCTGCGGATTGAGCATCGGGTCGGGCCCGGCATTCTGGTTGCGCCGGCGCAGCGCGCGGATGCGGGCCTCGAGCTCGTCGAGGTCGAAGGGCTTGGGCAGGTAGTCGTCGGCGCCGGCATTGAGCCCGACGATGCGGTCGCCCACGGTGCCGCGCGCGGTCAGCAGCAGCACGGGCGTACGCAGGCCCTCGGCGCGCGCCTGCGCCAGCACCTGCAGGCCGTCGAGGTTGGGCAGGCTCAGGTCGAGCGCCACCACATCGGGCTCGACCGCGCGCCAGTGTTCGAGCGCGAGCGCGCCGTCGCCGCAGACCCGCACGTCGATCTTGCGGCGCGCGAGGCTGCGCTGCAGCGTGACCTGCATCGAGGGATCGTCTTCGACCAGCAGCAACTTCATGGATCGGGGCGGCCCGCGGGCGCGCGCGCACGGGGACTCGGGGCGGGGTGGGCTTCGGTGTTTTCCCCAGTCCGGTGGACAGCCAACTGACAGCGGGGCGGCGCATGATAGCGGTTCAGGTCCAAGTCAGGTTCCGTTCCTTTTCCCCCTCAGGAGACACCAACGATGCGTCGCGATACCTTTTTGAAGTCCCTGGCCGCGCTGGCCGCCGCCGGCGCGCTGCCGCTGTCGGCACGCGCCGCAGCCAACGTCAAGATGATGATTCCCGCCAACCCCGGCGGCGGATGGGACACCACGGGTCGCGCGCTGGGCAAGGCGCTGACCGACGCCAAGGTGGCCGACACGGTGGCCTACGACAACAAGGGCGGCGCCGCCGGCGCACTGGGCCTGGCCCAGTTCGTCAACGGTTCCAAGGGCGATCCGAACGCGCTGATGGTCATGGGCTCGGTCATGCTGGGCGGCATCATCACCGGCAAGCCGCCGGTCAAGCTCGAGCAGGCCACGCCGATCGCGCGCATGACCACCGAATACAACGTCTTCGTGCTGCCCTCGAACTCGCCGTTCAAGACCATGAAGGACGTGGTCGAGCAGCTCAAGAAGGACCCGGGCAGCGTGAAGTGGGGCGGCGGTTCGCGCGGTTCCACCGAGCACATCGCCGCGGCCATGATCGCGCAGAAGGTCGGCGCCGATCCCTCGAAGATCAACTACGTGGCCTTCCGCGGAGGCGGCGAGGCCACCGCGGCCATCCTCGGCGGCAACGTCACGATCGGCGGCAGCGGCTACAGCGAGTTCGCCGAATACATCGCGGCCGGCAAGATGAAGCCCATCGCCGTCACCTCGGCCCAGCGCCTGCCCGGCATCAACGTGCCCACGCTCAAGGAGCAGGGCATCGACGTGGAAATCGGCAACTGGCGCGGCGTGTACGGCGCGCCCGGCATCAGCGCCGATCAGCGCAAGGCCCTGACCGAGATGGTGCTGGCCGCGCTCAAGAGCGCCTCGTGGGCCGAGTCGCTCAAGAAGAACGACTGGACGCCGGCCGTGCTCTCGGGCGACGCCTTCAGCAAGTTCGTCGACGACGACTTCGCGAGCCTGCGCGCCATCATGGCCAAGTCCGGCATGGTCTGAGCCTCCGCTCCACCCAGCCCACACGGCGCGCTGTCCCTCACGACAGCGTGCCGTTTTCAAATCCAGCCCGTCTCGCTCGAATCCGGGAGCCAGAAATGACAACACCAAATCCCTCGATGGCGCCGCCCGACCCAGGCGCCGCCCCCGCCGCACCGTCCGCGCCATGGCCTCAAACGGTCGTCGGCGTCGGCGTGCTGCTGACCGGCGCCGCGCTGGCCTTCGGCGCCATCGGCATCTCCTCCGAGGCCGGCTACGGCGGCGTCGGCCCCAACTTCCTGCCCTGGCTGGTGTCCATCGTGCTGATCATCTGCGGCGCCTGGATCACCTGGGAAGCGCGCAGCGGTGGCTTCCGCGAACTCGAGGCGCCCTCGGGCGACGACCGTGCCTACTGGCCCGGCTTCGTCTGGGTCTCGGCCGGGCTGCTGCTCAACGCGGCGCTGATCACCACCATCGGCTTCATCCTGAGCTGCGCGCTGTGCTACCTGCTGGCGGTGCAGGGCCTGCGCCGCGCGAGCGGCCAGGCGGCCGCCGGCTCGGCGCGCACCTGGGTGGTCGATTTCCTGACCGGCGTCGCGATCTCGGCGCCGGTGTTCTGGATGTTCACCAAGTTCCTGGCCATCAGCCTGCCGGGCCTCACTGCTACCGGGTGGATCTGACATGGACATCTTCAACGCCCTAATGAGCGGCTTCGCGGCCGCGATCACCCCGATCAACCTGCTGTGGTGCCTGATCGGCTGCGCACTGGGCACGGCCGTCGGCGTGCTGCCCGGCATCGGCCCCGCGGTGGCGGTGGCGATGCTGCTGCCGATCACCGGCAAGGTCGACATCACGGCCTCGATGATCTTCTTCTCGGGCATCTACTACGGCGCCATGTACGGCGGCTCGACCACCTCGATCCTGCTCAACACGCCCGGCGAAACCGCCAGCATGGTGACGGCGATGGAGGGCAACAAGATGGCCAAGAGCGGACGCGCGGGCGCGGCGCTCGCCACCGCGGCCATCGGCTCCTTCGTCGCCGGCACCATCGCCACCGTGGTCGTCACGCTGTTCGCGCCCTTCGTGGCCGACTACGCGGTGCGGCTCGCGGCGCCCGAGTATTTCCTGTTGATGCTGTTGGCCTTCACCACCGTGAGCGCGGTGCTCGGCAAGAGCACGCTGCGCGGCATGACGGCGCTGTTCGCGGGCCTCGCGATCGGCTGCGTCGGCCTCGACCAGATCTCGGGCCAGGGCCGCTACACGGGCGACATGCCCGAGCTGCTCGACGGCATCGAGATCGTGCTGGTGGCCGTGGGCCTGTTCGCGGTGGCCGAGGTGCTCTACGCGGTGCTCTACGAAGGCCGCGTGGTCGAGGGCCAGAACAAGCTGACCCGGGTGCACATGACCAAGCGCGACTGGAAGCGCTCGATCCCGGCCTGGCTGCGCGGCGCGGCCATCGGCACGCCCTTCGGCTGCATCCCGGCCGGCGGCACCGAGATCCCGACCTTCCTGAGCTATGCCACCGAGAAGAAGATGGCGAAGGACGCGGACGCCAAGCAGGAGTTCGGCACCACCGGCGCCATCGAGGGCGTGGCCGGTCCCGAGGCCGCGAACAATGCCACCGTGACGGCCGCGCTGATCCCGCTGCTCACGCTCGGCATCCCGACCTCGAACACCACGGCCATCATGCTGGGCGCGTTCCAGAACTACGGCATCCAGCCGGGCCCGCAGCTGTTCACCACCTCGGCCGCGCTGGTGTGGGCGCTGATCGCCTCGCTCTACATCGGCAACCTCATGCTGCTGGTGCTGAACCTGCCGATGGTGGGCCTGTGGGTCAAGCTGCTCAAGATCCCGAAGCCGCAGCTCTACGCCGGCATCCTGATCTTCGCGACCGTCGGTGCCTACGGCATGCGCCAGAACACCTTCGACCTGTTCCTGCTCTATGCCATCGGCCTGCTGGGCGTGGTGATGCGGCGCTTCGACTTCCCGACCGCGCCGGTGGTGGTCGGCATGATCCTGGGCCCGCTGGCCGAGGCCAACCTGCGCAACGCGATCTCGATGGGGCAGGGCAGCCCGGTGGTGTTCTTCCAGCGGCCCGAGTCGATCGTGATCGTCATCGTGATCGTCGCCGTGCTGGTGCTGCCGCGCGTGGCCAAGCGCATGAGCGAGAAGAAACTCGCGCGGCTCGCGGCCTCGAGCTGAGGCCGGTCGCCAACCGACACAGCGCCGCGGGCAGCGATGCCCGCGGCGCTTTTTCTTTGGGTTGCCGCCCTGTGCGCGAACACGAACGGTTTCAGACAGCGGCCGAATTTCATAAAATGAGAACTATTCTTATTCGTTGATGGGTGCCCGGCACTCGTTGGAGAAGTGCCATGGCCGCGGCCGAATCCGCCTTGCAGCAGGAAGTCCGAAGCTTGTACAGCGACCATCACGGCTGGCTGCAAGGCTGGCTGCGCCGTCGCCTGGGCAATGCCTTCGATGCCGCGGACCTCGCGCACGACGTCTTCCTCCGCCTGCTGGCGCGCCGCGAACCCGTAGGCATGAAGGAGCCGCGGGCCTACCTCTCGTCGGTGGCGCGCGGCCTGGTGATCGACCACTGGCGCCGCCGCGAGCTCGAGCAGGCCTGGCTCGAAACCCTCGCGCAGATGCCCGAGGCCACAGCGCCTTCGCCCGAGCAGCGCTTGCTGATCCTCGAGGCGCTGGTCGAGATCGACCGCATGCTCGACACGCTCAAGCCCGTCGTGCGCACGGCCTTCCTGCTGGCCCAGTTCGACGGCCTGAGCTGCCGTGAGATCGGCGAGCGGCTGGGCGTCTCGCTCGCCACGGCCGAGCGCTACGTGGCGAAGGCGCTGCGCGCCTGCTACGCGTTCCGCTTCGAAGCATGAGCGCTGTTTTGCCGGACAACGTGATCGACGCCGCCATCCTGTGGTCGGTGCGGCTGGCCCATGGCGAACCCACGCCGAAGATGCAGCGCGCGCACGCGCAATGGCTGG